>DATGWQ010000100.1:0-7838 GCA_035299385.1 Bacteroidales bacterium
TTCATCACGTTCGTGTTGTTCCTGGCCGATACCTTTACAACTGTCCCGTTTACCGGCGATATTATTTCATTCTGCATTTTCATTGCCTCAAGTACCACAACAGGTTCTCCCCTGAGCACGGGTGCGCCTTCCCGTACAAGCACATCGATGATCTTGCCGGGCATCGGAGCTTTAATAAATTCCTTGTCAGCCTTGTCCTTCATTGTACTGAGCACTTTCATCCGCTGAAGGGAGAAAGGTGTCTCAACTGTGAAAGTATAGCTTATGTCGTTGAATAGAATTTCGTATTTGTTCTGCCTCGACCTTACTATCTCTACCGGGTATTTGCGGTTTTTCCAGAGAATGTAAGTCCCAAGCTTCTCATCAACCTTAAGCTTGACTTCATATTCTCGTTTGCCTATCTTTATCGTGTTCTTAAGGGGAAGGTTGAAGCTGAATTTCCTCTCTTCGGACGACAGTGCGTAAAGCTTTTTTATCTGTAGTTTATCGTTAGCCATTTTCCCGGATTTTTAAAATTGGTTCATTCTCTTGTTCATCAGCCACGGATTGAGCTCTTTTGTCTGGCCGAAATCCACATTGATGCTGTCGTTGTTCAGATTCTCGTCTACAAAAAGGCGGGTAGCAAGCCATGCGGCAAGCATTTCCTCGTACTCGCTGTTGTAATAGTATTTTTCCAGGTCTTTTTCGATGAAGGCTGTAGTGAAGCTGCCATTGATGAATTTGTCATGACGGACCAGCATCCTGAAGAAGGGGAGGGTGGTCTTTGTGCCTTTTATCCAGACTTTATCAAGGGCCATCTTGCAGTTTTTGATTGCTTCCTTCCTGTCCCTGCCTGTAACAATGAGCTTGGCGATCATGGAATCGTAACTGGCAACAATTGAAGAGCCTGCCTGCACACCGGTATCGACCCTGACGTATGCATCAGTCGGCATATTGAGGCTCTGGATCTTTCCGGGATCGGGAGCGAAGCCGGCCTGTACGTCTTCTGCATTTATGCGGCATTCAATTGCCCAGCCTTTAAGCTTTATATCATGCTGCCTGAATTTGAGCTCCTCTTCATTCGCCACCCTTATCTGCTGCTCTATAAGGTCAAGGCCCGTTATCGCTTCAGTAACCGGATGTTCAACCTGGATCCTCGTGTTCATTTCCATGAAGTAGAAATTGCGATCCGAGTCAAGCAGGAATTCCACGGTGCCTGCTGAATAATAATCCACAGCCCTGGCGATCTGGACTGCCATTTTTCCCATTTTTTCCCTTAGCTCGTCATCGAGCGCACATGACGGAGCCTCCTCCAGGAGCTTCTGGTGTTTCCTCTGTATGGAGCATTCCCTCTCACCAAGATGGACTATATTTCCCTTGGTGTCGCCAAGAATCTGGAATTCAATATGCTTTGGATTCTCTATATATTTCTCAATAAAGACTGAAGGATCGTTAAATGCTTTTTCGGCCTCCTTGCTGGCAACCTGGAACATCTTTTCCATCTCCTCAGATTTTCTTACTATCCTCATGCCCCTGCCACCACCGCCTGAAGCAGCTTTTATTATGACGGGATAACCGATTTTGTCAGCAATTTTTACTGCTTCCTCTTCATTGGAGATATTTCCCTGGCTGCCCATGGCCATGGGTATGTTGCTTGCCAGGGCTATTCTCCTCGCGATGGTTTTGTTACCCATTTTATAAATGGCATCAGGAGAGGGGCCGATATATATTATTTTGTTTTCCAGGCACTTCTGGGCAAAATAGGCATTTTCCGCAAGGAAGCCGTAACCGGGATGGACTGCATTGGCGCCTGACTGAAGCGCTATGGAAATAAGCTTTTCGATATCCAGGAAGACGGGTATTTCTGAGGTTTGCTCAGTATTGTCGTATACCTCATCTGCATAATCGAGATACATTGCATTAGGCTCGGCTGCTGTTTTAACTGCAAGAGTTAAAATCTTCATCTTTCTTGCCGTCTTCATTATCCTTATGGCAATCTCCCCCCTGTTGGCAATTAATATCTTTTTGATTTTCATTCCAGAATGGATTATGATTTTTACCGTCTTCTCACAGGGGCATGTTCCCGTGTTTGCGCTGGGGAACTTTCACCCATTTGTTGCTGAGCGCCTCGAGTGCTGAAAGGATCTTCTTTCTTGTAACAGCAGGATCGATCACTTCATCGATGTAACCGCTTTCATCGGCAATGAAGGGATTTGCAATTTTGTCCCTGTATTTCTTTACAAGCTCTTTCTTGAGTTCAGCCGGATTTTTTGATTCCGCAAGCTCCTTCCTGTAGAGTATGGCAACTGCCCCGTCGGGTCCCATTACTGCAATCTCAGCCGAAGGCCAGGCAAAATTGAAATCACCGCCCAGGCTTTTGCTATTCATGACTATGAAGGCGCCGCCGTATGCTTTTCTCAGGATGATGGTTATTTTGGGAACTGTGGCTTCACTGTAGGCAAAAAGCATCTTTGCACCGTTCCTGATGATCCCTGAATGCTCCTGGTCGACGCCCGGAAGAAATCCCGGAACATCCTCGAGGGTTATGATCGGGATATTGAAAGTATCGCAAAACCTTATGAATCTTGCACCTTTCACCGAAGAATCTATGTCAAGCACCCCGGCAAGCACTTTTGGCTGGTTCGCAACAATCCCTATTGTCTTTCCCTTCAGTCTTGCAAAGCCTGTCACGAGGCTTGCTCCAAACAGTTCAGCTGTTTCAAAGAAACTGTTTTTATCTGCGATCTGGTTTATAATGTCCCGTACATCATAAGCTTTGTTGGGATCCTCAGGGACCATTTCCCTGAGCTTTTTATTTACATCAGGTATTGACCCGTCGTCAGGGACTACGGGAGAATTCTCGACGTTGTTTGACGGCAGGTAGGAGAGGAACTTCTTAAGGGCAAGTATGGTGTTCTCCTCATCGTCATAGATCATATGGGCAACACCGCTTTTTCTTGCGTGAACCTCTGCTCCTCCAAGTTCCTCGAAAGTGACATCCTCGTTCAGAACTTCTTTCACCACGTTGGGCCCGGTAACGAACATGTAGCTGGTGCGGTTCACCATAAAGACGAAATCAGTGAGGGCAGGGGAGTACACAGCTCCTCCTGCTGCAGGGCCCATGATGACCGAGATCTGCGGAATAATACCTGATGATTGGATGATATTATGGAAAATGCCGGCATATCCGCTAAGGCTTGCGACACCCTCCTGGATCCTGGCGCCACCCGAATCGATAAGCGCAATTATGGGTGAGCCCATTTTCAGCGCCATCTCCTGTATCTTTGCAATCTTTTTTGCATGTACAATTCCGAGCGATCCCCCCATTATCGTAAAATCCTGTGCATAGGCAAACACCAGGCGGCCGTTCACTTTCCCGTGACCGACGATCACGCCGTCTCCATATGACCTTTCCACTTTCCCGAACTCCACAGGCTGATTTGCCGGGGTTACGAATGCATCAATTTCCTCGAATGTTCCGGTGTCGAAAAGCAATCCGACTCTTTCCCATGCAGTAAGCTTTCCTTTCGAATGCTGTTTTTCAGCCTGCCTGGGTCCGTATTGTTTTTTAATGACATCCTGCCTTTCGGCAAATGTTTTATAGTATTTGCGTGATAAATCCATATTCATTTTAAAACGGATTCAAAAATAGTCAATCTATGTAATAATACAAAAAAGTTCGACTATTCCGGCGAAGTCATTGGAAAAAATTGTAAGCCAAGGATTTAAATTCGAATGGGGCTCTTGAACCTTGAACCAGCCTTCGCCAAAGCTTCGGCCGGCAAAGCCTTGAACCTATTTGGGTTTAAACAATCCTTCCTCTTTGGATCCCAGCAGCCCTGCCTTCAGCATGTAGTCCCCTGCCCTGTTAAGATTCCGGATCATTTTTTCTGTTACGACGGGAAAGTGCCTGAGGCTTTCAAGCTTATCGCCTATGTATTCGAGATCCTCATCTGTTGTCATCCAGTTCCGGTTATTATAAATGCCCAGATTAAGCGGGAGCGAGAATGACCTCAGCGATTTTTCACCCTTAACATTGAAATAGAAGTCGAAATACGACATGATAAGCTCACGGATGGACCTGTAGACCGGCTCACGGTACCTGAGGGAGGTAAAATTCGATTTTGCAACTGCACCCCAGTGCCGGTCGACCTTGAATACTGCTATTACATGATCATCATCGTTCCATGATTTCATATCGACGATCAGAGGCTTGTTTCCCTGGAAATCAAGCGCTGCAGCGGCAAAGAGAGCGCCTTCAAAGCAATGTGCTGACCTTGTCTTTATGACATGCCGTGGCGATCTGCATTCATATTTCGGATTATACTCGGTTGAGTCGAGAAACTCCTGGATGCTCCAGGGATTCTTCAGTGACCTGAAAAAATTCAGCTCGTCGCTGTTCCAGCTCATGTTTGCTTATGTTAGTTTCCGAATGATCCGCTTCATGTCATCATACTGCTCCTCCATGCTTTTTACAAGCTTGAGCTGTGCCCTCGCTCTCTGCAGGTTATGATGCTCGTGATGTATCTTGAAGTAATTGTCACCATCGATGTAATCTGTAAGGAATCTGACAGCTATGGTAAAGGTGATCAGCCTGGGCGCAAATGCCAGGTATTCTTTTTCAGTGTCGTTCAGGGTGCCTGATGTTTCCGAAAGATATCCTTCAGCATATGCCCTGAACAGGTTGATATCCATCATAACTTTTGAAAGATCCTTCTCGTCTTCTGAAGCCGTATTTGTAGCCGTTCTGATGGCATCGCCAAAATCATAATGCACATATCCCGGCATGACGGTGTCGAGATCGATCACACATAGCGCCTTGTTATTCTCATCGAGCAGGATATTGTTGAACTTGGTGTCATTGTGTGTGATCCTCAACGGAATCCTTCCTTCTCTTCCAAGCCGGAGAATGACTTTCATTTCCTCTGATCTTTCCTGGACATCATGAATCTCATCCCTTACAGTCGCGGCCCTTCCGGAAGGATTCATATTGACTGTCCTGCTGAATGTCTCGAGTCGTTTTTCGATATTGTGAAAGTAAGGTATGGTTTCAAAAAGAGGTTCTCCCGGCATGTCGGCAAGCATCGCCTGGAAACGGCCGATTGCCTTGCCTCCCTCGAATGCCTTGTCGGGGCTGTCAACGATATTGTAAGATCTGTGATTTGTAATGAAGATATACATTCTCCAGAAATTCCCTCCGGCATCCTCGATCCATGTCCTTCCGTCTGAGGAGGGAACAAGTTGCAGGCATTCCCTCTTTATATCCGACCCGGGGATCTTTTTCAGCTTGTTTCTCAGGTGTACCGTTACCCGTTCAATATTGTTCTGAAGGTTCGGGATATTCCTGAATATCCTGTTATTGAGTCTTTGCAGCACATAGTCATCCCCGTCCGTTTCAGCTGTTTCAATTTTGAAGGTGTCGTGAATGTGCCCGCTTCCGAAAGGTTCGCCTGTTTTGAATGTACCTTCTGCCTTGAATGAGCTGAAAAGCTCCCTTAAATTATACTCCATCGATTCTCTCTGCTTTTTACTCTTTCTTCAAACCAACTTTATGACCCAGGAATGCATAATACATAATTACAAGGTAACATGGTACACATATCCAGTAAGCTGTCTGAGTCGAGAAGCTTAATGCCAGCTTTCCGTAAGCGAGCGGGATCAGGGCGCCTCCTGCAATTGCCATTATGAGCATCGCCGATCCTGTTTTTGTGAATTTACCCAGCCTGTTCAGCGCCAGCGGCCACATGGCCGGCCATACCAGGGAATTTGCCATGCCCATAAGTGCAACAAACAGCACGGTTACGGGGACAACAAGAGTTATCGGTTTCAGTGTTGTCAGGTCAATGAATCCCATGGAGAAGGATTTTTCTGCCGGGATAAGTATGGCGCCAAGAGCGAATATTACGCCTAACACGGTGCATATTCTCAGCGCGTTTACCTGCCTGATGTATTTTGGGATGAAGGCTATTCCGGACAGGTATCCTATAACCATTGCTATCATCGTCAGTGAGGCATAATACTTCGCCGATTCCATGGGAATGTTAAGCGATTGGCCGTACCTTATTATTGTATCGCCTGCAATCACCTCGACCCCGACATAGAAGAAAAGTGCAATCATGCCAAGGACAAGATGAGGGAATTGCCAGATGCTTGTTTTTTTCACCTCTGTTTCACCAACTGCTTCATCTTCCTGGTCAGTGTCAACATCCGGAAGATGAACGAACTTCAGCAGCATACCCAGCAGCACGAGTATCACAGCCATGACAATGTAAGGCATGATAACCCTTCTTGCAAGTTCATCGAGTATAACAGCTTTTGATGCTGCATCGGCAGCCTGTGCCAGCTTTTCTTCGAGTATATGCGAGTCCTTAAGAATTATTGAAGCAAGTATGATGGGAGCAATGGCGCCTGCAAATTTGTTTGCAATACCCATGATGCTTATCCTTTTGGCTGCGCTTTCGCGGGGGCCGATTATGGTAATATAGGGATTGGATGCGGTCTGCAGCAGGGTGAGCCCTGTTCCCATGATGAAAAGGCCTGTAAGGAATAAGCCAAATGTCCTGGTCAGGGCAGCCGGGATGAATACAAGGCAACCTGCAGCCATGATCCATAATCCTACGGACATGCCGTTTTTGAATCCTGTCTTTTTCAGGATAGGTGTCATCGGCAACGCCATCACAAAATAGGCAATGTAGAATGCAAATGTTACGAGATATGCCTGGAAATCATTAAGCTCACATGCGGTCTTGAGAAAGGGTATCAGAATGCTGTTGAGCCACGTTACAAACCCGAAGATGAAGAAAAAGATTCCGATCACGGAAATTGAAAAGATATAATCCTTCCGGCTTATTCCGTTTGAAGATGCAGTGGTTGCCATAGAGCTTTTGGGATTTAAGGTTAAGTGTCTTTAAGAGCGTCCAAAACTAATCTTTTTATGTAATTAAGCAAAATTAATATTTTATTGCTTTTGGTTGAAAAAATTCATTTTTTGCCCGAGATCTCCCTCGATTTGATGCCGAGATAGCCGCCATGATGCCTGTGTGCATAGTCAAGGGCAGTGAAACCGATTTTTTCCATCATAAGGACGACAAGAACATCGCCGATAACAGTCATCACTGTCGTTGAAGTTGTAGGCGTCAGGCCAAGAGCACAAACTTCTGCAGGCGCACCAGTCAGAATATAGCAATCAGCCTTCGATGCCAGGGGACTCTCCCCGTTACCGGTGATGACTATGACAGGCACTTCCGGATAAAGATTGTTTTTAAGCTCGATCAGCTCCGTTATCTCCCTGGTTTTTCCTGAATTGGAAATTGCCAGTATAACGTCGTTTTTCTGAAGAATGCCCAGGTCGCCATGCTGGGCTTCACTCGGATGAAGAAAGATTGCAGGTGTTCCGGTCGAGCTGAATGTGGTTGCGATATTATGCGCGATCTGCCCGGCCTTGCCCATTCCGCTGGTGACCAGCTTCCCGCATTTCCCGTGTACCTGCCGGTGAATTATCTCTATAGCTTTGACAAAGCTCTCAGTAACCGGGATGTTCCTGATCGCATTTGATTCTTTTTCAAGGATTTCTGATATTTTTTTATTCATGATTTGTCTGGAATACAGCCGCTAAAGTTATTAAAAATAATAACCATCATACAGTCACTTTTATTTTCTGTAAATTTGAATGATCCTGATTATATTTTAATTTCTTCTGAACATGATCAGACTATTAGCATTAATCATAACGATCCTTCTCCCCTGGCAAAGGGAGAAAAAAACGGTAATTACTCCTGAACTGCTGAAAGAATGGGTAACTTTTCTTTCCTCTGACGATATGAAAGGAAGAAACAACGGCTCTCCCCAGATGGCCGCTG
>DATGWQ010000101.1:0-2396 GCA_035299385.1 Bacteroidales bacterium
GCGCCTTTGTGGCATAATTTCAAAGAATTATAAATAACTTTATATTTTATACTTGAATATTAACCAAAACATAATTCCATGGCCAATAACTTTAAAAATGAAGCATATCCCGGCATCGGGAAGATAGCCTATGAGGGCAGGAATTCAAAGAATCCGCTGGCATTCAAATGGTACAACCCCGATGAGCTTGTCTCGGGCAAAAAGATGAAGGATTATCTGCGTTTTGCCGTGGCTTACTGGCATTCTTTCTGCGGCGACGGCGGCGATCCGTTCGGCGATGCGACCCGGATTTTTCCATGGAATATTGCAAACGGCGATGAAAAGATAAATCAGCGGCTCGAAGCTGCCTTCGAATTCATGACCAAGATAGGCGCCGGCTTCTACTGCTTTCATGATGTGGATGTAGTCGGCAATGGTTCGGTCTTTGAGATAGAGAAGAGGCTCGAGAAGACAGTCCCTGTGATGAAGAAGCTGCAGGAAGAGACGGGTGTGAAGCTCCTCTGGGGGACAGCCAACCTTTTCTCACATCCGAGATATATGAACGGCGCAGCCACGAATCCCGATTTCAATGTAGTGGCAAATGCTGCAGTTCAGCTTCGTAACGCCATTTCAGCAACTGTTGAGCTTGGCGGTGAAAATTATGTTTTCTGGGGAGGACGCGAAGGGTACATGAGCCTTCATAATACCGATATGAAAAGAGAGGTTGAGCACCTCGCAATGATGCTCTCGATGGCACGCGACTACGGAAGGAAGATAGGATTTAAAGGTACTTTCCTTGTAGAGCCGAAGCCGATGGAACCCACGAAGCACCAGTACGATTTCGATGTCGCAACCATTATCGGATTTCTAAGGCACTTCAGGCTGGATAAGGATTTCAAGCTAAATATTGAAGTAAACCATGCAACTCTCGCAGGGCATACATTCCAGCATGAACTGCAGGTTGCTGCCGATGCCGGCCTGCTGGGGAGCATCGATGCCAATAAGGGTGATTACCAGAACGGCTGGGACACCGACGAGTTCCCAACCAACATTTACGAGATAACCGAAGCGATGATGGTGATCCTGCAGGCTGGCGGATTCAGGACAGGCGGCATCAACTTCGATGCGAAAGTAAGGAGAAACTCAACCGACAATGAAGATCTCTTCATTGCACACATCAGCGGAATGGACACCTTTGCAAGGGCGCTTCTGATTGCTGATAAGATCCTGAAAGAAAGCGACTACCTTAAATTGAGAAAGAAGAGATACGAGTCGTTCGACAAAGGTGAGGGAAAAGATTTCGAAACAGGAAAGCTGACACTGGAGAAGCTTCGCGAAATTGCACAGCAAACCGGTGAGCCCGAAAAACGCAGCGGGAAGCAGGAGCTGTTTGAGCAGCTGATAAATATGTACATAATGTGATTAGGAATTTTATTCCATAGATGTAGAGACAGGTCTCAGACCTGCCTCTACTCTCATGGAACAGAACTTATTATCTCAAACGCCGGCGGGCTGAGTATTGATTTCTTCACCTTGCACAATGCGGCTACATTGATGAGCGATTCCCTGTATTTTTCGGGGAAGCCGGCAGGAAGCCGGATGTCGAATACTATTTTTACAGGTAATCCTGTTTCAGGGCTGAATGAAGTTTTCTGTACAAGTTTGACTCCTTCGGTGCTGATCTGCCTGTTGTCGCAGAACGATTTCACATATATGGCTGCACAAGTGCCTAGTGATGCAAGATAGAGCTCGAAAGGCGAGGGTGCAGTTTCCGTTCCTCCATTGCTCACCGGCTGATCCGTCTTTACCTCAAATCCCCTGATATGTGCAGTAACTATCTTGCCACCGTCGAAAGTGATTTCCATTATTCAGATTTTAATTGTCCTGTAATAATAAATACATCGAAATTCTTCAGGCCGCCGGCGGTCTGTTTCTCAATAGTGAAACACTGCATGTGCCTGATCACTGCAAATGTATGCTTTACCATTATCTTTTCGAGATATGCGGGATCGAAACCTTTATGACCTGTGAAGCTGTCGCCATGAAATGAACCATCTTCGCGGTAAAGATCCGCTATTGCCAGCCATCCTCCGGGGTTCAGATGCTTGCTGAATTTTTCAATAATTCTGTCGGTTTCAGGCACATGATGCAGTACCATCTGGGTGTAAATAAGATCAAACTTCCCGGGATAATCAGCTTTTTCAAGATCGAACAATATTGCCCTGAGATTCCTAAGACCTTTCCCGGCAATCTTCTCATTCATCATGTCGACCATACCCTGTGAGGTATCAGTCATGAGAATTTCCCCCAGCCTGCCGGACAGGAAAACGCTTGTGCTGCCTGTTCCTGCACCGAATTCCATCGCTTTCATGGATTTATTCAGCGGAATAAGCTCCGAGATATATTCTGATACTGCT
>DATGWQ010000102.1:0-3146 GCA_035299385.1 Bacteroidales bacterium
GGTGAGGCTGACTATGCAATGAAGCTGCTGACGTCAAAAGGTGACCGGGGCTGGTGGAACATGATCAGGTCGGGATCGACGATTACTCTTGAAGCCTGGGACATGAAATACAAGCCTAACTCAGACTGGAATCATGCGTGGGGCGCAGCTCCGGCCAACATCATTCCAGGGTATATGTGGGGAATAGCTCCCGCTGAACCCGGATGGAAGAAGGCAATCATCAGGCCGCAGCTGGCAGATCTCACAGAAAGCAAAATAACGGTTCCGACAATCCGCGGGAATATACTGGCAGAATATAAAAAGAAAGGAAGCTCAGGCGAATACAGGATCACCATTCCGGGTAATATGGAATGTGATTTTGTAATGAAGGATCGTGCAATAAAACTCAAGCCCGGATTTAACAGAATCAAATATTAATTTTGTTACGCAGAGAGGAAAACGGAGGACCACAGAGTAATGATCAAATCCCTGTGTAACTCTGTACTCCTCTGTGCAACTCAGTGTAACTTTCTTAAATTAGTATCATGAAAAAAATATTCCTTCTGATTTTAGCCGCACTGATCCTCCTCCCCGCATATCCGGCCGCTCAGTCGAAGGCTTACAAAGCCGATGTAATCGTTTACGGAGGCACCTCTGCAGCCGTCTCGGCAGCTGTGCAGGTAAAAAGAATGGGCAAATCGGTGATCGTCGTTTCACCCGACAGGCATCTCGGGGGCATGTCTTCCTCAGGGCTCGGATTCACAGACACCGGCGACAAGTCAGTAATCGGCGGAATTGCCAGGGATTTTTACGGGCTTCTCTATAAGCATTACATGAAGCCTGAATCGTGGAGATGGCAGAAACAATCAGAGTACGGCAACAAGGGACAGGGCAATCCTGCGATTGATGGTGAGAACAGGACAATGTGGATATTCGAGCCTCATGCGGCCGAAGAGGCTTTCGAAAAGCTGATAAACGACAATAATGTTACAGTGCTCCGCGATGAATGGCTCGACAGGGAAAGAGGGGTTACACTAAAAAACGGCAGTATCGTCTCTATTAAAACCCTGAGCGGTAAAATTTTCAGCGGTAAAATTTACATAGACGCAACATACGAAGGAGACCTGATGGCTGCCGCAGGTGTTAAATACACTGTCGGCCGTGAAGCAAACACGGTTTACAATGAGCAGTGGAACGGGGTACAGAAAGCAGCCAGGCATCACGGGCACTACTTCAAGGCAAACATAAGCCCTTATATGATTCCCGGTGATCCCTCAAGCGGTCTCCTGCCGCTCATCTCATCTGAGTATCCGGGAGAAGACGGCACAGGTGATGACAAGATCCAGGCTTACTGTTTCAGGCTGTGTCTGACGAAAGTTCCGGAAAATAAGGCGCCCCTCACGAAACCGGAAGGTTACGATACCCTGCAGTATGAGCTTCTTGCCCGGCTCTCGGAAGCAAACTGGGATGAGTTCTTCGGCAAATACGATCCGATACCTAATGCCAAGACTGATGTCAACAACCATGGACCAGTCAGCTTCGACAATATCGGTATGAACTGGGATTATCCTGAGGCTTCATATGAAAGAAGGAAACAGATCATTAAGGAGCATGAGCTATACCAGAGAGGAATACTCTATTTCATGGCAACATTCCCGCGTGTCCCGGAAAAGGTACGCAAGACCATGAATGAATGGGGCTTTTCAAAGGATGAATTTGCAGACAACAATTACTGGCCCTATAACATTTATGTCAGGGAATCCAGGAGAATGCTCGGCAATTATGTCATGACAGAAAACGATGTACTCGGCAAAAGGGAAGTGCCTCATTCGATCGGGATGGGTTCATACACGATGGATTCACATAATGTTCAGCGTTATGTAACAAATGAAGGCTATGTGCAGAATGAAGGTGATATAGGCGTGGCTGCAAAAAAACCTTACAAAATAGATCTCGGATCGATAATGCCGAAGAAGGAACAGTGCGGCAATCTTATTGTCCCGGTATGTATGTCAAGCTCCCACATAGCTTTTGGCTCGATAAGGATGGAGCCGGTTTTCATGATACTCGGGCAAAGTGCCGGAACGATCGCATCGATGGCAATAGGCGGGAACAGGAACATCCATGACCTTACATATGAAGAAATAAGAGACCGGCTGTTGAAGGATGGGCAGATATTGGAGAAGGAGTAAGGTGTCAGGTGTGAGGTGTCAGGTGTGAGGTGTGAGGCGTCAGGGGTCAGGGGTCAGGGGTCAGGGGTCAGGCGTCAGGCGTCAGACATGAGGGAAGATGGCTTTGTGCGACGGGATTCCCCTCCCCGGAGGGGTGGGTTAAACTTGATAAGGCGAAAGGATAAGGGCGAAAGGCGAAAGTTCATTCAGTGATTCGAATTGGCCTTGCGCGCCAGTTCCCCTCCCTGGAGGGGGCAGGGGTGGGTTAATATAATAAGGCGAAAGGATAAAGGCGAAAGTTAAACTATTAAGTAAAATTACCATAATGAAAAATAAACTAGTCCTAATTCTTATTTCGATTTTGCTGTGCGGAATGACTTCATATTCTCAGCCTGCAATAGTGAAACTTTGGCCAAACGGCATTCCCGGATCAATAAAAAGCGACACTTACGTTGAAAAAGAGACAATAGCAAACGGGATACCTTCCAGGTACTCGAATGTTACTGATCCGACACTGACAGTTTTCCTCCCTCCTTCCGAAAAAGCAACAGGAACCGCTATTCTCATATGCCCGGGCGGGGGATATGGTGTCCTGGCATTCGACCATGAAGGCTACCAGATAGCCAGGTGGCTTAACGACAATGGCATTGCAGGAATAATCCTGAAATACAGGCTGCCTTCCGACCAGATAATGAAAGACAAAAAGACCGGACCGCTGCAGGATGCCCAGGAAGGGATAAGGTTTATCAGGAGGCACTCTGCAGAATGGAAAATCGACCCACGGAAAGTTGGTGTCATCGGCTTTTCGGCCGGTGGCCATCTTGCCTCAACGGTCTCGACCCATTACTCCGAAAAAGTTTATGATTCCGACACAACCAGCGCCCGTCCTGATTTCTCGTTGCTGATCTACCCGGTCATTACTTTCGATCAGGCATTCACCCATATGGGATCAAGGAATAACCTCATCGGGAACAGCCCTGCAGAAGAAGACATCAG
>DATGWQ010000103.1:0-2958 GCA_035299385.1 Bacteroidales bacterium
AGCCTTACCCTCCTCTCATATTCCGCAGAAGCGCCATACTTCCTGTCACCTACAATGGGACACCCTATATCCGAAAGCTGAACCCGGATCTGATTCTTCCTGCCGGTGCGCGTCCTTATGTCAAGCAAGGTATACTCATTCACTTTCCTGGCGACACTGTAATCGGTGATTGCAAGCTTTGCATTTCCTCCCTGCCTTGTTGAATGAACCTTCTGCCTGTTATCTTCAGTGAGCCAGCTTTCTATTGTCCCTTCCGGCTTTGATGGTTCCCCTTCAACAAGAGCATAGTAATGCTTTTGGGTCTGCTCCCACGCATCCTTGACTTTCATCATTGTTTGTTCATCCTTTGCAAAGAGCAGGACACCGGAAACTTCCTTGTCGAGACGGTGGATCACCCATGCGCGGAATTTGCCTTTGCTGTTATCGCGGAGAAATGCAGACATTTCATCACGTATATTCCTGCTGCCATCGACGCTCGAAGTGGCTATGCCGGCAGGCTTATCGACGGCAATCAAAGTTTCATCCTCATAAAGGACAGGAAAAGGAGACCCGGATGATACGACAGGCCTCGTTCCTTTTGCGATTTCCACAACATCCCCCTGAGACAACGGATGAGAATGAAGCGTCACAGATATGTTGTTGACATGGATGTTCCCGCTCTGAAGGAGCTTCTTTATCCTGGTCCGTGGCGAACCGGGATAAAACTCCTGGAGGAACGCGATGAGAGTGGATGGTTCTTTGATTGTGATTTTCAAAATATAAGTTTTTACAAAAGTACAATAGTTACACAGAGTTGCACCATTTGAATTTGGAGAAAGCTGAAACATTTCGCAGCTACGCAGCTTTTAATAATCACGCAATTCTAAAGTGCTACAAACATTTCGCCACTCGTGGCTAAAAAGTGGGATACACTACCACTTTACACGGAGATTATTTACTTTTGTGGTCTGATAGCATAATAATGATGCAAAACAACTTACACATATTCAACAGCCTTACAAAGAAGAAGGAACCATTCAAACCGCTTCATCCGCCCTTTGCAGGAATATATGTCTGCGGCCCGACAGTTTACAGCGACACACACCTCGGCCATGCCCGGCCTGCAATAACATTCGACCTGCTGTTCAGGTATCTTCTTCATCTGGGTTACAAGGTGCGGTATGTCCGCAATATCACTGATGTGGGGCACCTGGAGAACGATGCTGATGAGGGTGAGGATAAGATACTGAAAAAAGCAAGGCTCGAGCACCTGGAGCCGATGGAGATTGTGCAGAAGTACATGGATGTGTATCACAGGAACATGCAGCAGCTCAACGTGCTGAACCCGTCAATAGAGCCGCGGGCATCGGGACATATTATCGAACAGCAGGAGCTGGTGGCTGAGCTTCTGAAGAAAGGATATGCTTATGAAGTGAACGGTTCAGTTTATTTTGATGTACTTAAGTACAACGAGAGCTATAAATACGGCAAGCTTTCCGGAAGGGTGCTGGAAGAGCTGCAGGCTAACACCCGAAGCCTTGAAGGTCAGGATGAAAAAAAGAATCCATACGATTTTGCTTTATGGAAGAAGGCTTCCCCGGAACATATAATGAAATGGCCGTCCCCTTGGAGCTACGGATTTCCGGGATGGCACCTGGAATGCTCTGCGATGAGCAATAAATATCTTGGTGATGTCTTCGATATTCACGGTGGCGGCATGGATCTCCAGTTCCCTCATCACGAGTGCGAGCTGGCACAATCAACTGCAGCTCATGGGGTGGAGCCTGTGAGGTATTGGATGCACAACAACATGATCACCATAAACGGCCAGAAGATGGCCAGGTCACTGGGTAACTTCATAACACTCGACCAGCTTTTCAGTGGTGATCATCCGTTGCTTCAGCAGGCTTACAGCCCGATGACCATCAGGTTCTTCATCCTCCAGGCCCATTACAGGAGCACAGTCGACTTCTCGAACGAAGCGCTGCAGGCTGCGGAAAAAGGAATGCAGAAGCTCATGAAAGCTTTTGAAACAATAGAGAAGATCAAGGCAGCACCGAAATCATCTGTAGATATCGATGCCATCCGGAAAAAATGCTATGAGGCTATTGATGATGATCTGAACAGCCCTATCCTTCTTTCGCATCTATTCGATGCTGTCCGCATTATAAACTCTGCCGCTGACGGCACTGAAACTCTCGCGGCCGATGATTTGGCAGATCTGAAGAATCTTATGAACATTTTCGTGTTTGAAATCCTGGGACTGAAGAATGAGTCAGCTTCAGGAAACGATGAGGCCCTTACCTCAGAGCTGATGAATATTATTATCAGTCTCAGAAAAGATGCGAGAGATAAAAAGGATTTCCCTACTTCAGACAAGATCCGGAGCGAACTGAATAGGATTGGCATAACGCTCAAGGATACGAAGGAGGGAGTGGAATGGGAGAGGGATTGAGACGATAGTAAGAACTGGCTGGTGCGCCGGAATCCCTAGTAAACCCACCCCTGGCCCCTCCGAGGAGGGGAATTGATTTCCAGGGGTTCTAATTTTCTGAATAAAATGAGTAATCCCAAATACATTATCCCATATCTCTCTTCCGTTGTCCAGATAGGTTCTATCCCTCTTGGCGGCACCTATCCCATCCGCCTCCAATCCATGACCAACACCGACACCATGGATACGAAGGCTTCAGTGGCGCAATGCATCAGGATTATCGAAGCAGGCGCAGATTTCGTACGCCTTACAGCCCAGGGAGCCAGGGAGGCGCAAAACCTTGCCGAGATAAAGAAGGAGCTGAGGAAAGCAGGATTCAACACACCACTTATAGCGGACATACACTTCAATCCTGCGGCAGCCGAGACTGCTGCCAGGCTGGTTGAAAAAGTACGGATAAATCCCGGGAACTACACGGATAAAAGAGCATCATTCCAATCTGTTGATCTCACTGATAAAGAATACAATGAGGAGCTTGAAAGGAT
>DATGWQ010000104.1:0-1856 GCA_035299385.1 Bacteroidales bacterium
GAGTTCCCATCATCCTACTTCGGTTATGTTCAAAAGCTTATGATTTTGTTTATCCAATACCAGTAGGCTTTAGTTCATTCCACTGTTGATCACGACATTTGGCTTTGTGATTGTAGTTGTTTGGTCATACATACTGATTCATAATCCTTAACTCTTAAGTACGGGTTCTCTTACCAACGATCTAGTTCCTACATCTGTTCCTAGTTCTTTATACAGTTCTCGTAACTAATAGAACTTAACCCGAGGAAGTGCCAAATAGCTTAATGGAGTCGAAGAGGAATTCCAGTTGCCAGTAGTTATCTGTTTCTACATACCAAGTAGTTTCCACATTGCCTCGCTTGGCTCGGGCGGCGAACAAACCTTCCGATTCTAAATGCCATTCCTAGTCTTTCTTCCTAGTATGACTTCCAATGTAGCTGGATTTGCTTTATCACCCAGTTTGGTCCTTAGTTCACCATAGTTGTTCTCCACAATGTATCCTAGTTCTTAGGTATAAATGTAAGAAGTTTAAGTATTAGTTCTAGTATAACTTAAGAGTTATTAGAACTTAGACTTATTCTTCTTACTAAACCATTGGAAGAAACTCTACATGTAACTTCTATACGGAATAACATAGGCGAGAAGAAAGATTGTTCTTACTACTACAATAGGAACACTTAAACATAACTCCACATACATGAACTCGGAACCCATTGCCTTGGACTAACTCCCAAGTAAGTAGACTAATATGTGGATTAACGTGGAACTATTAAACTCCCATAGACGGATAATTCTTAATCTTACTAACAACGTGTACCAGACCTATGAACTCTTAACTCCCTATAGGAAGAATAGTAGCTACTAGATCCAATAACAAGAGATTAGGAACTACACTTCATGAATGAATTCCATACAATAGAACTTACTAATTACGAGAACTGGAACATTTGCTTACTTAACCACGAAGGAAAGAGTAATAGACTTTGCTATCTACAATTACAAGTAACCAGATAGGTAGAACTAATTACCATACTATGAAGAAACATTGGAACAGTTAACTTACCAAAAACATTAAACGTAGAAGATTGGGCACAAAGCATAGCCAAGTTGGAACTATTCAGTTCTAAGATCGGATACAATAGATCGAGTTTAGAAGTTATAGAATAATTACGAATTACAATTGTTGAGCAAATTGAGGAAAGCATTTATCCTAGCTAAAGAAGCTTATTAGTAAGAACAAACTGACCAATTGTCGAAATAATGGCAACAGTTAGCGAAATAGTGAAGAGGCCTACTACAAAACCTAATAGAATTGGTTCGCAAAATGATATGAAGTCTTTAATACTGAATCTGGAATAACATTTGCTGCCCGTCGCTCGATCGGCGAATAGGGGCCGCGTTCTCGCTTCGCTCGAAATATGGCGGCCGTCGCCGATCTTCGCACTTAGGCTAACATAAATAACATGATCGGGAGATCTCGCTTAAGCTCGATCTTGGAAAATGACTTCCTAGTATAGAAGAAAGATTAAATATGTCGCAACTTCAACCGAATTCCGTCTCTAGAACCAACAGGAAAGCAATCTAGTCGAAATGAAGAGCACTAAATGAAGAAGTTAAATTTCCTATATAGTATATTAAGAATTACAACTCGGAGACTTCACGGAAGGCAAATAAGTGGCCGCTTCTCCCCTTCGGGTCGAAATAGGGCGGCCCTTGCCTGAAGCTCGTTCCTCGCCAATTCGCTTCGCTCATGAAAGGAAGAACATTTGCTTCGGCTTCGCCTCAGCCTGCCCGTCGCTCGATCGGCGAATAGGGGCCGCGTTGTTCCCTTCGGGAACAAATATGGCGGCCGTCGCCGATCTTCGCACTTAGGCTTA
>DATGWQ010000105.1:0-45435 GCA_035299385.1 Bacteroidales bacterium
CTATCGGTATAAAAAATTAAAATCCAAAACCTCGTTGAGCCGGAGGGGGGAATTGAACCCCCGACCCCTTCCTTACCAAGGAAGTGCTCTACCCCTGAGCTACTATGGCCTCAAATAAGTGGAGCGGGAGACGGAGCTCGAATCCGCGACCCTTAGCTTGGAAGGCTAATGCTCTACCAACTGAGCTACTCCCGCCTGATATCGTCCGGTGAGTATTCCATTTTTATGTGGGGAGAGCAGGATTCGAACCTACGAAGGCATTTGCCAGCAGATTTACAGTCTGCCCCAGTTGGCCGCTTTGGTATCTCCCCCTTATTAAACAGAGTCTTTTCCTAAGACTTACATTTACAAATCTTAAAGAGCCGATGAAGGGATTCGAACCCCCGACCTGCAGATTACAAATCAGCTGCTCTGACCAACTGAGCTACATCGGCAATTTAAAGAACGTCCCCGCGGGTGCATAATTCACCCTTAAAAAACGGTTTGCAAATGTATGAATTTATATTTTATAATTCAAAATAAATTCTTCTATTTTTCTTCATGCTGAAATCAGACTCCTCTCTTCTTCTGTTTATGCCTGGTAATCTGCTTTTTAATTGCGTCAATAGCGCCATCCATCGATTCTTCAAATGTCTTGCTCTGCTTTCTCGCAAATAAAGGTCCTCCCGGCAGTTCAAGCCTTATCTCGCTGATTTTATTCTCCCTGTCTTCATCATTGTCAAGCCTGAGGAATACTTCAGCATTGACAATATCCTCACCGATCTGGTTAAGCTTTCCTAGCTTCTGGTTAACAAAGTCGATCAGCTTTTTGTCGGCATCAAACCGAACTGAGTGAATCTGAACGTTCATGGTAGTACCTCCTATTTATTTGGTTAACAATAGCCCTGCGAACGGGCCTCTACTTATTTCTTTCCCTGGGATGGGAACGAGTATATATTTGTTTTAGTTTTTCAAATGTGTTATGAGTATACACTTGTGTTGCAGACAGGTTTGCATGCCCCAGCAATTCTTTGATGGAATTCAGATCAGCTCCCCTGTTCAGCAAATGGGTTGCGAATGTATGCCTGAGCACGTGCGGACTTTTCTTCTCAATTGTAGTTACCATCGAAAGATGTTTGTTTACTATATTATAAACGAATTTATCATATAGTTTATTCCCTTTATCAGTAACAAAAAACCACTGCTCATTGATGCCGGCTTCCTGCCGCGCACCCAGGTATTCCCTGAGCCTATTTATATAAGGTATAACAACGGGGATAATTCTTTGTTTGTTCCTTTTCCCGGTCACTTTAATTGTGCAGCCGTCAAGATCGACATCAGAAAGCTTCAGCCCTATCAGCTCGGCCCTCCGCATGCCTGTCATGTAAAACATTTCTATGACTGCACGGTCGCGGATGCCCGGGAATCCCTCACCGAGTTCCTGCTCGTCGAGGAGCTTTGATATGGACTTCTCATCGACGAACGAAGGGAGTACTTTCTTCTTTTTCGGGATGGCAACACTTTCCAGCGGGTCGGCTTTCATTACCTGCTCTTTCCTGAGATAACGGAAAAATACCCTGAGACATGAAATCTTCCTGTGAACACTCGAGGCTGTCAGTGGGTTTTTCTTGTTTCCCTTTTCAAGCATACTGACTATCCATGCACGGATGTCGTTTGATGTAACGGCAGAAGGATCTTCACTCAATCCCTGGCAATGCAGGAAAATAAAAAAACTGCCAAGGTCATTCCTGTACGACCTGACAGTATGCGGCGAATACCGCTTTTCTTTTTCAAGATACTGTAAAAAAGATTCCTTGTAATCCATGAAGGAACCTGTATCTTATTGAAATAAAAGATGGGGAGGCTATTCCTGATCCTCCTGCAATTTCTGCACGTAAACAGCCTTCTTTATTGCTTCTCTTCTGCGAACGGAAGGCTTCACATAAGCCTGACGGGAACGTAATTCACGGATTACACCCGTTTTTTCAAATTTCCTTTTGAACTTTTTCAAAGCTCTTTCTATGTTTTCGCCTTCTTTTAATGGTACGATGATCATAAATTAATTTTCTTTTACAAACGAGGCGCAAATTTAGAAATAGAATTCACATTTTCAAAACATTTAAGGATTAAAATTAATCATGGGTTTATTTTTATAAGGTTATTAATCTGGCAGGTATAACATTATAAATATACGAAATTGATTTTTCAATTGCAATAATTTTTCATTTGGCTGTAGAGACAGCTCTCAGACCTGTCACTACCTGATTCATACCAGAGACAGGTTCGCTGAAGATCTCTCACTCATATTTCAGCGCACTCACAGGGTTTGTCCGCGAGACTTTTATTATACGGTATAATATTGTCAGGAAAGCAATGGAAAGAAGAACGATGGCTCCAAGTGCAAAAAGCCACCAGCTCATACCCGTATGGTTCGCAAATCCCGACAGCCATTTGTTCATGATAATGATCGACGCAGGCATGCCGAGCACCAGGGCAATCAATACCCATCGGAGGAAGCTGAATGACAGCAATCTTATTATCAGCACACCCGTCGATCCGAACACCTTCCTCACACCTATCTCCTTCGTTCTCTCCTGAGTGTAAAATGAAGTGAGGCCCAGCAGGCCAAGACAACCTATCATCAGGGCGATTATCGAGAACCAGACCAGTATCCTGTTAAGGGTTGCTTCACTTTTGTACTGTTTGTTATAGGATTCGTCAAGAAACATATAATTAAAAGGGAATCCCGGGGCATAACTGCTCCATATCTTTTCAAGCCCGGCAAGCGTTTCGGGAAGATCAGCCCTGTCGATCTTCAGGCTGGCCCTGCTGAACCAGTCACCGTAACAGAAAAGAGCAGGCCTCACAGAATCGCGTGGTGATATATAATGATAGTCGTCTATCACACCTATTATCTCTATGTCATTCTCAGGAATGGTTGTAAGATAATATGTATGCTTCAGGAATTTTCCGACGGGCTCCTCTATACCCCACAACCGGACTGCCTCACTGTTGAGGATACAGGCCCCGTACCTGTCACTGGGCCTTTCCCATGAAAAATTTCTTCCTTCCGAGATCCTTATGCCCAGGAGTGCAAGGAACGAGGGATCCACTGTAAAAACCGGTACTGCCTGCCTGCTTCCGGCATATTCAAAGCCCTCGAAATTATTTGTTTCACCCGGAACAGCGCTTGAAAAAGCAATATCCCGGATGCCCGGTATGGCAAGCACTTCATTCCTGAATGACTGCTGTTTGGAAGCAATATCGCCGCTCAGCCTGAAAGTAAGAACATTTTCATCATCAAAACCCCTGTCGAACTTCTTCATATAATTCAACTGACTTATGATAATGAAAACAGATAATACAAGAACAGTTGAAATCGTAAACTGAAAAATCACAAGACCCGTCCTGAATGCCGATTTGCCTGAACCCTTACCACCGTATTTCCTGAAATAAACAACAGGATTCAGCGATGAAAGCCTTATCGCCGGGTAAATTCCGGCTGCCGTGCCGACAAGGACAATTACTATGAAATAAGATAGAATATATACCGGATGCAAATAATCCTTCAATGACAGGTTGCCCCCGGTTATATTATTGAAGACAGGTATGAAAAAATAAATCAGTATAACCGCTGCCAGGGAAGAAACAAAACAAAGTACCACCGACTCCGCAAGAAACTGAAAGAACAGCTGTCTGGCCGAAACACCGAAGGCTTTCTTTACTCCGACTTCACTCATCACCGTCTCGGATCTTGCCATTGTCAGATTGATGAAGTTAATGCAGGCAATTACAAGTGTGAGGAATGAAACCAGGAGGAATATGTACAGAAATTTCAGATTCCCGTGCAGGTGCTGCAGGAAATAAGGCTGGTGAAAATAAACTTCCTTAAGAGGAACAAGCTCGACCCTTGACTCTGATTCATCGACAGTTTTTCCGGCCAGTTTTGTAAAGAAATCGTTTGTGAACTGCGACATTCTCGTTGAGAGCTCTTCAGGATCAGTCCCCTTGCTGATCAAAAAATACGTAGGATACTGACTCGTTCCGAATGAATGCAGAAAATCAGGTTGGGAATTAAGCTTACCCAGAGTCACAAAAGAACCGATGGCATCAACTGGCATATGTGTATGTTTAACATCCCTGATCACCCCTGTGATTACTGCATCATACCTGTTATGAATTTTCAATGTTTTTCCCATCGGTTCTTCCTTTCCAAAGAGTTTTTCAACAGTGGATTCCGTGAGAACAATGCTAAAGGGTGTTTTGAGAGCCTCAGCAGGATTGCCAGCGATAAACTCATATGAGAAAATATCAAAAAGGGTCGAGTCTGCCAGAACGTAATTCTGTACAAAAACAGATTTATCGCCAAGCGACAGCAATGCCCCGCCCTGGCCGGAAAACCTTACAGACTTTTCTATTTCTGGAAACTCATTCTTATATGTCAGGGCAGCGGCTGATACCATATAGACAGTTCCTCCTACCTCCACCCTGTAAATGTTATCGCAATGCTTATTGAACCTGTCATACGAGAACTCGTTCAATGCCCAGATAACGATAAGGATAAATACGGCAATGCCGGTCGAAAGCCCGGTAATGTTTATAAGGGTAAAGCCTTTGTTCTTAAGGGTTTTACGCCAGAATAGCTTAAAGTATTCCTTTATCATCAGGCTACTGTTTAATATTTATTCATAAAGACTGAATAAATTCAAATGCGATGCCTGTTACCGGATTTATTTCTCTCTGTTATTATTTATTCATTCCTGATTACCTCTGCAGGGCTAAGCCTGAAAATCCTGAATACCTCAACGCTGACAGTGACTATTGTTATCAGAAGGAGTATCAGGGCGGAGAAAATGAAAATCCGGATTGAGATTCCCGTTCTGTAAGGGAATTGCATAAGCCACCTCGTGCCTGCCAGGTAGAATAATGGTGATACCACCATGAATGAGCACAATATAAGCACAAGAAATTCTTTCATGATGGCTGAGCTGACTTCAAAAGAAGTGGCCCCGTTAATCTTGAGGAGACAATATTTTAGCTTCCTGGTTTCAAGAGTATACGCCGTCATGCCGTAAAGTCCAAAACATGCTGTAATAACTGCAAGGATGGTGAAGATAAGTACAAGCCTGCCGGTTGTTTGCTCTTTCTCATATTGTTTTGCGAAATCCTCATCCAGGAAAAAGTGATCGATAGCATAATCGGGAAATAGCTTTTTGTATACATCGGAGGCATTGTTCAGAACACGTTTTGCAGAGTTTTCCATAAAGGACAGTGTGATATACCTGTAATCTTCACTTATTTTAAATAGAGCAAGTGGTCCTATAGCCTGGTTCAGTCCCTTGAAGTGATAATCCCTGATAACGCCTCTGATTCTTAAGCTGTCGCGATCCTGGAGTAGCTTTGTAAGAGCTTCATCGGGAGATTTCCAGCCAAAAGTTTTTATAGCTGATTCGTTTATCAATACACCCGTCCTGTTCCTGCTACTGAAATCCTCACCGGCAATAAGTTCCAGATCGTATAATCCGAGAAAATCCTGATCGACCTGGAAACAGTTAATGATATTGGTGTTTGTTGTCTTTTCACCCGATGGCCATAAGGCCCAGCCATATAACCACCGTCCCGGCACGCTCGAAGAGATTGAGGTACCATTAACGAGCGGATCTGCTCCGAATTCATCTTTTACCATGAAGTAATTTTTCCTGCCAACACTGCCTTCAGGAAGCTGGAATATCAGCTTCTGTTCTTTATTAAAACCCAATGATGAATTCATTAAAAAATCTACCTGCCGGGTGACCACCAGTGTGGCCATGATCAGGAAAATGCTTATAATGAATTGTGAGAATATCAGTATCCTCCTGAGAATAAAACTGCCCTTTCCAGGTGTATATACGCCGGTAATTGCTTCAACAGGATCAACGGAAGAGAGCTTCGATGCGGGATATGATCCTGCGGCAAGGGCTGTAAACATGATTATCGAAACGAGAAATATCCATAAACCCGGAGAGCCGTAGGGCATGTCAAGCTCAAGCCCGGCAATATTGTTAATGAATTCAAGACCGATCTCTGCCAGCGCCATAGCAAAGAAGTGCGCAATAATAACAGTGAGAATTGATTCACCGAGAAACTGCAGTATCAGGTGGGATCTGCCGGCACCGAATGTTTTTCTGATGCCGGTTTCCTTTGCCCTGCCCATAAATCTTGCTGTTGACAGATTCATATAGTTCAGGCAGGTTGCAATAAGTATGAGTATGCCGATACCGCTTATCAATCCGAGGAACCTGGGATTGCCGGATGGTTCCAGGGCATATACAAAAACCTGTGACAGGTGGATATCCGACACAGGTTTCAGAAAGTTATGTATCACATCACCCGATTCTTTAACGTATTCGGGGGCAACGGTTTCCGCAAGGTTGAATATCTTCCTGCCGAAGAGTTCAGGATCAACATTTTCTTTTAGTTTGATGTAAGTGTGAACACTGAAACCATATAACATGACATTCTCAGGCATACCATGGATGGCCGGCCTGCTGGCATATGACAGAAATATATCACAATGGAAATGAGAGTTCGGAGGTATGTCCCTTATCACACCCACAACTTCGAAATAAGCAGTATCCATCTTCAGTAATTTCCCGTAAGCACGTTCTCTTCCGAAATACTTTTGCCTGATTGTCTCGGAAATCACTATAGTGTTTGGTCTTTTCATACCCTGAGAAGGAAGACCCTCGAGAATTTCAAAAGAAAGCACATCAAAAAGACCTGATGATACCAGGTATATCTTCTCTTCCTTGAATGCAACATTCCCCGACCGCACTGTTGAAGGCCGCCAGTTTGTAATTCTTCCGATAGCTTCCACTTCATCCATTTTCTCAATCTCGAGACCGATAAAATTGCGACAGGCTGCCTTTCTTCCCTCATTTGCGAACCTGGATGATTCCTCTTCCACCCTGAATATCCGGTCGACATCCTTATGATATCTATCGTAACCTGATTCAAATCTCACATAGACGAAGATCATCAGACAGGCAGCCAATCCGGTGGCCAGGCCAATAATGTTTACAAGGAAAGTATTAAGGTGCTTACCGGAGGTCCTGCATGCGATTTTGAGATAATGCTTTATCATATTTCAAATTTACGAAATTACTTTTCTGTCAGAGGAGTATTAAACATCTGATCTCTGTGAGCCTTCCGACAGGCATTTCCAATTTACGGCTCAGTATTATCAGATCGCAGCAAAGGCACGATTTCTCCGGGATGTCCCTGACAACCCCGACAATTTCCAGCTGATGGGAATCCACGTTTATGATTTTTCCAAGGGCAGGACTGTTTCCAAACAACCTGAGCTTGGTTTTCATCGGGAGAATGACCCCTTCCGTATATCTCCAGATCCCGTCCTGATTCTGCTGAATCAGCTCATAGTTCAGCAGGTTGAATAAACCGGGAGAAGTTTCCAGTACCCTGTTAGTCGAAAAAGAAAGGGTCCCATATTTTATAATTGAAGTATTTCTTACGGGAACAGGTTTTCCGGGATTATGAAAGCCGGTAATCAGAATTATGGAAAATAATGTTTTTATAACCAAAGTGATAATCATCTTTTCTGAATTACAGGCTTTAATTGCCAATCTTCATGCCATATTATTAACAGGTTGATAATCTGGAATTTACGAAAGCACATTTCTTCTGCACTGTTCAGTTTTCGACATATCCGTATATAATTTGAACATTTTGTTGTTTTTTGAACATTTTCTGCTTATTTTTAGCCTAAAATATAAAAGGTGGGAAAAAGCGGGCATATTCTGATAATCGATGATAATGAGGATCTTCTGAAGTCAATGGTCCAGCTGCTCAAACCTGAGTTCAGCACGGTCGGCACACTGAAAAATCCAAATCGCATTCCTGAATATTTAAGGAAGAATAATCCTGATGTCATTCTGCTGGATATGAATTTTTCAACCGGTCAGCAGACAGGCAACGAAGGAATATTCTGGCTCAGGGAAATCGTAAGGATGGACAGGCTGGCTGTAGTCTATCTTGTAACAGCCTATGGTGATACGCAACTTGCCGTAAGGGCAATAAAGGAAGGTGGAACAGATTTTATTGTAAAACCCTGGGATCCGGAAAAGCTTATGGCTTCAATCAGGGCCGGGGTAAGGCTTCGCAGGTCGCAGGTAGAAGCCGACAATCTGGAGCATGCAAAAAATGCCCTGCAGGATAACCTTGACAATTATTATGACCCCCTGCTCGGATCCTCGCCAGCAATGAAAAATGTATATGATCTGATAGCCAAAGTGTCACCCACCGATGCCAATATTCTTATAACCGGGGAGAATGGGACAGGCAAGGAGCTTGTGGCCAGGGAGATTCACAGGAGATCACAAAGGGCAGGACGGATATTCATGCATGTCGACCTGGGTGCCCTGGCAGAAACACTTTTTGAAAGCGAGCTCTTCGGTTATGTAAAAGGTGCTTTTACTGATGCCCGGACCGACCGTAAGGGAAAGTTCGAAGTTGCATCGGGCGGAACACTCTTCCTCGATGAGGTCGGAAACCTTCCGTACGACATGCAGTCAAAAATTCTTACTGCCATTCAGAAAAGGTCTGTAACAAGACTTGGCGATAACACTGAAATACCTGTGGATTTCCGGTTGCTTTCCGCGACGAACCAGGACCTCGCTCAAATGATAGGAAGGAACCTGTTCAGAGAGGATCTTTATTTCAGGCTAAAAACCATTGAAATTACAGTCCCTCCTTTGCGGGAAAGATCCGGTGACATAAACATGATTGCGGATTATTTTTTCCGGAAATTTGCCGAACGGTACAAGAGGGAACCCCTGAAGATCGAACATGATGTCTACAGGAAGCTGAATGAATACCATTGGCCCGGGAATGTCAGGGAACTGAGGCACACGATTGAAAGAATGGTAATTCTTTGCGATGATCATACGGTTAAATCCGCCGACCTTAATCTTTCATCCCCGGGAACCCGGAAGGATGTTATACTGCCGCTCGATATTGTAGAGAAAGAAGCAATCAAAGCTGCACTGGACAAAGCAGACGGAAATATATCCGATGCCGCAAAAATGCTTCAGATTTCGAGGACCACGCTGTACTCAAAAATCAAAAAACATGATCTTTAAAAGTTACCTCATCTGGCTTGTCTCAGGACTCTGCCTGATTGTGATTACGAGTATCATCGCAGGAATACAGATCAATGAAGGTGATAAACCTTATACAATTCTTGTGCTCGTTTGCCTCGTTATCCTTGAGGCATGGTTCATTGTTCACGAGAATAACCGCATTAACACTCAGCTCAGGAAATTTTTCGATGCCTTCAGGAACAATGACAATACGGTGACCCTCCAGTCAAAAAATGCAGGTAAGTCATTTGCGGAGGTTACCAGGGCAATGAACGACACCCTTGCAATACTTAAGGATGCAAGGTTTGAAAAAGAGAAACAGTTCAGGTTTCTCAGATTCATTTCGGACCAGGTCGGCCTTGGCATCCTGGTCTTCAACCGGAATAATGAGACTGTTCTTTATAATAATGCGATAACCCGTGAGCTTGGCATAAGCGAACCCACCTCGCTGATTCTCATCGGTAAAAGGGTGCCCGGACTGGCTGATTTCCTTAATTCGCTCAGGAACGGCGAAAGCAGGGTTTACCGCAATCCGGGCTCCGGAAGGAACATATTGCTTGTAAGGGCATCCTATTACACACCCGCTGACGAATCGCTGAGGCTGTATGTATTCCAGGACCTCAGGAGAGAGATGGAAGACACCGAAATGGAAACCTGGCATAAAATGATCAGGGTTCTCTCTCATGAAATCATGAATTCAGTAACGCCGGTAATAAACCTTACTTCAGCCAGCAGGAAAAGCATGGAAAGAATCAGGTCTTCTGCTTCATGCAATGAACAGGTGAGTGAAGAGCTCAATGATGTCATCTTTAACAATGAAATAATCGGTGAACGGATGAAGGGACTCTCCGAATTTGTGATACGATACAAGAAAGCTTCATCTATACCGGCACCCGAAATATGCATGCTGAATGCTTCAGAAATTATTTCAGGTGTGATTACACTCATGAAAGAAGAGCTGGAAATCAGGAAAATTGATGTGAAAACAGATTTTCCTGACAAAAACCTGTCCTTTGATGGTGATCAAAACCTGATCGGCCAGGTTTTGATCAATGTAATAAGGAACTCCATTGAGGCTTCGGAAAACTCCTCCAGGAAAGAAATAACTGTTGAAGGCAGGTCTGCCGGCGGGAAAGCAGTTATCTCAATAACTGATAAGGGAGAGGGAATTCCGAAAGAGAATATAGACAGGATATTCCTGCCCTTTTTTACCACAAGGAAGAACGGTTCGGGAATAGGGCTGAGCCTTTCGAGACAGATAGTGCGGATGCATGGAGGATCGCTCCAGATATGGTCTGAAGAAGGTAATGGAACTACTGTCGAGATTGTGATCTGAAGTCTGCTGGTCTCCTGGTCTTCTGGTCTCCCAGACAAGACAGACCAGCAGACCAGAAGACCAAAAGACTAGAAGACTACATAAGGTCTGATCTTCCTGGCCGTGCTGTCCGGGATTATCTTATTCTTCACAAGCTCCTCAATGCTTCCGATATGGTTGTTTAAATCCCTGTATTTGATGATCGAATAAATCTCAAAACGCCTTATATACGGCAGCATGTCAAGATCCCTGTACTCTGCCGTATTGACGTTTATGTGCCTCAGCAATGACGTGTCGGCAAATACCCTTGACTTAATAAGTTCATAAGTCTCAGGCGGCAATCCGTAAACTTCCCTGAGCTGATCAACGTTTGAATATCCTCCGATAAGTTTGCGGTATTTGATTATTCTGGCTGAAAGGACCGGGCCGATACCGGGCAGGGCTTCAAGCATTGCGGAATCGCAGCTGTTCAGATTTACCAGCTTCCCGGCAACTGTTTTCTCCTGCCTGTACCGGGGTGCCTTCTGCGGCATAATCATTCCATAAGAAACCGAATAAGACGTTGTATCACGGACCAGTAAAGCAGATATGTCTTCAATCTCATTGTTTCTCTGGGGATACAGGTATCTAATGAGAAGGATGATAATAATGATTATAAGAAGTATGAAAGATGCCCTTCTTTCTTTCCGGTCATAACCAAACCATTTCTTTATGGGCTCAAGACTGATCATATGCAAAGAGACAGGTGAAAGATAGGAAATATTCCGGATTTTCGGAAAACCGTTAGACAGAGGACCGCAGAGAAGGCACGGAGGGACACAGTGGGGGCACACCATTGTGTGCCCTTCAATTTACAATGAAACCTTTATAAGCCTGAGGTTAGTCTCCAGCCCGTCAAGATATGTGAGCGACCATGCTGTGTAATCCTCAGTGAAATAGAATAGCCACTTGTTTTCCCGAAGCTCAAGTATTCCCGGAAGGGCACTGGCCAGGTCCTGGTATTCCGGTGTTGAGTTTGCGGCAGACAGAAGGGCATTCATTGCTTTTTCAAACCGGGCCCCATTTGCCATTTCTGCATTCTTTGCGAGGGCTGTCCTGACAACATTCCTGGAGTCGGGGCTGCCCAGGTATTCAGGGTTTTTGTCCCAGATTTTCTCATCAATCCCCTGTCTTCTCAGAATCATATCCTGGTATTCATCTATCACCACGAGAAGATCGTCTATCTTCATCTCGAGCACTGAAACATTTTGCTTTTTTTCCTGATCCGCAAGTGTGACATTCACCCTGTTCATGCTTCTCGGGAGATTATAACTGTCTTCAATTGCCAGTCTTGCCACATTGAGAGAAAGCAGTCCGCTCAGAACCGAATTCAATGCAAGCAGGAAAAGGACAAAGACGGTGTTGTAAACGTTAAAATTCCTGTCTCTCGAGGTGATCACAACAAACACCGGAAGAAAGATAACGTACGGAAAAGGCACGGCAATGGTCATCAGCAAGCCTGCAAAAGGCCAGTGCTGAATCTTGAAAAGCATGGCAGTAAAGACCAGCAGACAGGTAATCCCGGTGATTATGTACAGTGTCTTGCTTTGTCCATCCCTGTTTCTGTAAGCGTCGAAAAGCGTAAGCGGAATAATGACAGTTACGAACGCAGTTACCCCTAAAGTAAGAAGGATTCCGGCACCGGGGTAATGGTTTATCTTGAAAATTGTTCCAAGCAGGACAATAATAAGATCTGTAACACCTGCAATATAGAGTTTCTGTTTCATGTCAATATCTTTTATTCGATGTGACCAGTATGAAGTGAATGCAAATAACCTGATTCAACGGCAAGAATGCTGTTCCTCAGGAGTTCGAGAGAGTTCAGAGCAGACATCACGGACATGCGTGATTCTGAGTTTGGCAGATAAAGCGAAGGATCAAGAATGCCGTTGACAGTATCGCGGGCAGGGAAAAGTTTTGCGATATTTGACAGATATTCCGAGATATCATTCTCAATCTCAACCCTTTTACTGCTGCCCGGCATCAGCAGATCATTCACCGGGACCACATCAAAAGGCCGTGGACGTGGTACATTCACCATCAGTCCACAGATGCCATCGATTTTAGCGATAAGATGAAGTGTTTCCTGATGTAATCTTTCAGCGTTTCTCATTGCCGATGTGTCGGTTTTAAACATAAGAAGTGATGAGTTATTTTTTACCAGGTAATTATACAATGAAGCCTGTCGATCCCGATTAAAATAATATCCGTCATTGTAATCTTTTTGAAGATTGATGTTTATCAGTGCACCGGGTACTATTATTGCCATGCACGCCACAATGATAAAGATGTATTTCGGTTCAATGTGCTGTTCATTTTTCCAGTGATGTACTGTATACCAGGGAAGAACAATGAACCCCAGGATGACAATCCCGATAACGGTAAAAAATGTGGCCAGAGGCCAGTGCTGAATTTTAAAAAGCATTCCGATAATGTAGAATAACGCGCCGGCTGCCGCCGCGATATAAATGCTCCGTTTTGACCTGTCATCTTCATTTTTCAGAATGATAAGCAACAATGAAGGCAACATCAGGAAAACGGCAGATGCCATGGAAAGTACAAGCATTATCGCTGCCGCAGGCCAGTGCTGAACCTTAAACAACGTTCCTGCAATGAAAAGGAATCCTGTCATGAATACTGAGATGAACAGGAAAAGCCTGCGCCTGTTGTGAGTCTCTTTCCATAAAACTCCGAGGGCAGAGGGGAGAAAGATCAGTGCAAGGGTAAATGCACCAAGGGTCATAAGAATACCTGCACCTGGCCAGTGCTGGATTTTCAGAAGTGCGGCGACGCCGAACAGTATTGTTCCGGCGATGCCTGAGATTTTCATTGTGCTTTTCATAAATCTGTATTTTGAATCAACAGCAAAAAGAGTTTCCACCTGTATTTCCCTGAATCGTCCGGAACCAAATCGTTGCTTAACCATCCGGTATGCTTCATCAAAAGAAAGTCCTTCATCCATTTCATTTTCGATGTCACAGCAGACATGGTCGACAAGCTCATCGAGGAGATGGGAATAGTTTATGTCCTGCCTCCGGATATCACGTGCGATCAGTTCAATTTCGCCGATGTTGAGTTCAGGCATAGTTCAGTCCGGGTTTGGTTTTCAGGACAAGCTGGAGCGACTCTATGAATTCTTTCATTTCCTCGAGCTTCTTCTCGACAAGCGACTGACCTTTCGGTGTCAGCGTGTAGCAGATCCTCGTCCTGTTGTTGCGGATCTCGGTGGAAGTGACTAGCGCTTTTTCATTCTCGAGCTTATGGAGCACAGGATAGAGCGCACCATATGTAAGTATTATCTTGCCGCCTGAAAGCTCCTCCACTTTCTTCGTCAGCAGGTATCCATGCATGGGCCCTTCCTCCTTAAGTACCTTAAGGATGATCGTTTTGAGTGAACCTTTCAGAAGATCGTTTGAAATCATAATTCATTTATTTTATTCTACAAATATATAAGTTTCTTATATATTATACAAATAAAATACATTTTTTTTAATACACGAACTCACCCCCTCATTCCCCCTCTCTGCTGGCGCAAAGAGGGGGATGCCTACAGAATATAAATTTCTGTTTTTACCGTCACTTTTTCTTGTTGCTGAATGCTGGTACCCTGATCTTTATCCCCTGGGCTCTTTGCTCTGAGCCCTGCGCTTTTCCTAAAATGGATAGCCTATCCCGAGCACCAATGCAAAATCTCTCCTGGTGTAGGGCCTGTTGCCGAGTATCCAGCCTTGCCCCGCCCTGGGGTCCCGTAGCTTCATGCCGAGATCGAGCCTGCCTATGACAAACTTGAAATCGAACCTTAATCCGAATCCCGTCCCCAACGCAATGTCATTATAAAATGGCTTGTGAATGACTGTTCCTTCCGGGGTTTTCTTTTCCTTGATGGAAAACTTTGTACCGGGCCTTGCAGGGTCGCTGTTATATGTCCAGATGTTGCCGGCGTCGAGGAACAGGGCTCCTTCCATTATCCAGAACAGCTTGAACCTGTACTCGGCATTCAGCTCGATCTTGATATCGGCTGTCTGGTTCAGGAACGTGGTGTCGGGATCACCTGCATCATAAGAACCGGGCCCCAGCGTTCTCACCTGCCATGCCCTTATGCTGTTTGCCCCGCCGGCGAAATATTGCTTTTCAAAAGGTATTGCCCTGGAATTTCCATACGGGATCCCCACACCTACAAAAGCCCTGTACACTATCGAGCTTACTTCATTTAAACTGTAATTGTACCTCAGGTCCCCATCTATCCTGAAATACTGCGCATATGGCTGTCCAAGGAATTTATATGTCGTCGTGTCACCCCATTTCTCGCGGCCGCTGAGTGCGCCTATGAGTGAATTCATGTTGCCGGCTGATTCAAAATTCATCCTGAAAAAGGTATAGTCGCGCGAATTCTGAATCGACTGGTTGTTAAAGATGAAAGAGTAGCCGCCGCCAAGGATAAGAACATCACGGTAGCTGTATGCCAGGTATGTGGATTTGATTCTTTCTGCAAAGATCGGATCCATCGATCCAGGGGGAAGCTTCACAAGGTTGAGCTGAAGCGGGTTCACAATGTGTGTGATGTACCTTCCGGATTTCCAGGTATATCCGAATGTGGCTGAGGCAAGTGTCCTGGTGAAAAGAGGCATTGCCTGGAAGTTGTATGCCGCTACTATGTTTGTGGAAGGATTATATTTTTTGATAAAATCCTCGCTTTTCAAAAACGGTAAAAGAAACTGCGGAAGCCTCAGGCTTGTTTCCAGTCCGAATTCCCTGATGCTCCTCAGCCTGCCTTTCTGCTTGAGGGCTTCGTACGAACCCCCCAGTGTCACACTGAAAAGCTCAGCCCCATGAAACAGGTTCTTATGCTGATAGACAAGGTTGACAGCGCCTCCCAGGTTTCCCGAAGAATGCGTACCCTCAAGCTCTACCCTGTAAGACTGGGGCGTTAGAAGGGTAAGCATAATATTGCAGTCGAGACTCCTCGAAATAGACATTGAATCAGAAATCTCTTTAACATCACTGTAATTGATATTTACAAGCCTGTAAACCTTGAGTGATTTCAGGTGAGACTCAGTCTGATCTCTGTTTGTAAGATTGAAAACCGAACCAGGCTTCAGGTAAAGCGTCTGGAGTATCAGGTCGTATCTTATTGTCGGATTCTTATTGGACGTGATAAAATAATATCCTTTATACTGGATTGTATCGAGCGTGCCCAGGTATGCCTCTCCTTCCTGAAGGGCGGTTGCAGGGTTATAATCGGGATAAATGTATATATTTCTAACCTGGTAGATCTGGTGGGGAAGGATTGTTGTGCGGTTAAAGATATCTGTTGAGACGTTGTTCCTGATATTATAATAGAGATCCACCTGTCGATGACCGACGGTGCTGTCGGCTTCAAAGCTTATGTACTCGCTCGAGAAAGCATAATAACCCTGGTTCCTGATGAACCTTTCGAATCTTGCCCTTTCAGCCTGGAGCACATCTACATCATACGGCTTCCCCCTTTTGATAAGGCAATTCACCGAATCAAAATTGAAGAACTGGCGTATCAGCGTGTCCTTAATTTCATAATAAAGGTTCCTTATTGTATACGCAGGGAGAAGATTTACATTGTAGTAGACGCTTGTCCTGCTGTCGGTCGTTTTGACGGAGTCACTCACCCTGCCGTCGAAATAGCCTTTGGATGTGACATAAGATTTTATCTGGGCCACTGACCTGGTTGCCGCATCAGGGTCAAAAATGACCGGTTCCTCTCCAATCCTTCGAAGCCAGGAATGCGGCCACCTGGTTTTGTTGATATTCGAAAGATTATAGAGCCAGAGGTAAAAGCGTGTGCCGAAAATCGTTTCATTCGGTTTCTGCTTTATATAAGGGATGATGCTGGATTTCTTGACGTAATCCTTGTTCAGGTTAATTTCATTTTTATCGAGAAGCGTTTTGCCTGCCGGTACATATTTGGTTGGATTACACGAAGATAAAACAATCAGGAGCATGAATAAAAACAGGCAGGAGTATCTCCGGCATGTTTTTTTATATCCCTGAAACGACTTCAAAATTCCGTCAAATAAGAAGTTACATGCAAATATATCAATAATAATTAGCGTATTTTTGAAGACGGTAAGACCCGTATCAAAAAAAGAGCTGCAAAATATGCTCAGCAAAAACAAAGCCAGATTCATCATGTCCCTGCAAAAGAAAAAGACAAGGGAGGAAGAGGGACTTTACATAATAGAGGGAGATAAGATAGTGAGGGAGTTTCTCGAGGCCGGGATCAGGGTGAGGATCCTGGCAGCCAAACCGGAGTTCCTGAGAGCCCTGCCTTCTTCATTTGCCGGGCTGGCCGATGAAACTGTTGAAGTCAGCTTTGAGGACCTGAAGCAGATCAGTTCACTTAAAACTCCTCACAACGCTCTTGCTGCTGTTCCGATACCAGGAAAACAGGCAGATACCGATATCATTCTGAGTGATCTTTGCTGTGCCCTTGAGTTTGTCCAGGACCCTGGAAATCTCGGCACGATAATCAGGGCTGCAGGCTGGTTCGGTATTAAGAATATAATCTGCTCGGCCGATTGTGTGGATGTATATAATCCAAAGGTGATCCAGGCAAGCATGGGAGCGATTCTGCATGTGAATGTCTATTATAAGGATCTCAGAGAATTTCTTTCCGGGGCAAGAAGCAGGAAGGTACCTGTTTTCGGCATGATGCTCGACGGTGAATCAGTTTATGAAAGCCAGCTTGACAGTAAAGGAATAATATTGCTTGGCAACGAATCAAAAGGTATCTCCGGTGAATTAATTCAATATGTCACATCAAAAATAAAAATTCCGCAGTTCAGCATTTCGGGTCCGGGGATCGATTCATTGAATGTGAGCATGGCGGCATCGATCGTATTCTCGGAGTTCAGGAGGAGATAGAACTGGTTCCAGGTTCAAGGCTTTGCCGGCCAAAGCTTTAGCGAAGGCTGGTTCAAGGTTTAAGGTTCAAGGTTCAAGGTTTAAGCCTTCCTATAGCTTCCGCTGCTCTTATCCCGTCCACTGCCGAGGAAACGATTCCGCCTGAATAACCCGAGCCTTCACCGCACGGGTATAGCCCTTTTATTTTTAGATGTTCCATGTTATCCGGGTCACGTGGAATACGTACCGGTGAAGATGTCCTTGATTCGACACCAAGCACGACAGCTTCATCCGTAAGATAGCCTTTCATTATGTTGCCGAACTCACGGAAGCCCTGCCTTAGCCTTGTTGCTATCACTTCAGGCAGCCATCGGTGAAGCTCGGAGGAAGCCACTCCAGGAAAATAGGAAACTTTTGGCAGTGAGGAAGAATGCTTTCCCGATACAAAATCGGAGAGGCGCTGTGCCGGGGCCCTCTGGGTTTTGCCTCCTTCGAACCAGGCATCATGCTCGATTTTTTCCTGGAAGGCGATTCCCGCAAGATCACCTTCACCACCGTAAGGCACCAGGTCCTCCGGCCTGATTTCGACAACGATGCCTGAATTTGCATAGGGAGAACCCCTGTGAGAAGGTGACATTCCGTTTACAACAACCTGTTCCTGCGATGTTGCCGAAGGAACGATGAATCCACCCGGGCACATGCAGAAGGAATACACTCCCCTCCCATCCACCTGCCTCACAAGATTATAAGCTGCTGCCGGGAGGAATTCACCCCGTGCATTACCATGATACTGTATCCTGTCTATCAGCTCCTGGGGATGCTCGACCCGGACACCCACAGCAAATGGCTTAGGCTGCAATTCAATATTGCTGCTGCGGCATACTTCATATATGTCCCTTGCCGAATGACCTGTTGCAAGGATAACTGAATCCGATCTGAAGTTTTCATTACCGGAAGTCACCACACCTTTAATATTATCAGCTTCCATGATGAACCCGGCAACTTTTTTCTCGAAGAGGAAAACGCCTCCGGCAGAGATTATTGAGTTTCTGATATTCGAAATTATGCGCGGAAGCTTGTCCGTTCCCAGATGGGGATGAGCTTCATAAAGAATGTTCGTATTTGCCTCATGAAGGCATAGAAGCTCGAGGACTCTCTTGTTATCGCCCCGCTTCTTCGACCTTGTATAAAGCTTGCCATCAGAATAGGTACCCGCTCCTCCTTCACCGAAACAATAGTTGCTGTCAGGATCCACGACATGTTCACGGCTTATCCTGGCTATGTCTTTCTTCCTTGATGAGACATCCCTGCCGCGTTCGAGGATGACCGGCCTGAGCCCAAGCTCGATAAGTCTCAATGCTGCAAAGAGCCCGGCAGGACCGGCCCCTACAATTATAATTTCCCTGGAATTCGAAACATCACTGATCCTGAATGGCTCAGGTAAATCAGGCTTCTCTCCGGAAAAAACTTCAATGGATAGATTTATGCGGATATTATGTTTCCTTGCATCGACCGACCTCTTCAATATCCTTATCTCGGAAACCGATTGCGGATCGATCCCGGCAATTTTTGCAGAACGTTTCCTTATGAGTTCCTGGTCTGCAGCATCCGCCGGTGACAGATCAAGCTGTACCTGTCTGATCATCTTTTATTCAAAATGGAATGAAAGGACCCATATCTGTGATCTCATCTTTTCGATCGCACTGTTATATTCGGGATGCTTCGGTGCGACATCCTTCACAAGGACATTTGCAAGGCCATTTGACATCTTTATTTCAACTGAAAGCTTGAAATAGGTGAGATAGAAATCGAGGCCTGCTCCAGCTTCATAATAAAGATCAGGTCTCCTAAGCCGGAGATAAACAGGTTTCTCATCATCATACTCTTTTTTTCCTGCAAGATCATACCTGAAGTTAAGACCTCCGAGAACGTACGGTCTCACATTATTAAGCCTTTCACCCTTGAACTTCAACAGAAGGGGAAATTCAAGAAAAGATGATTCTAATCTCTGGCGCTCGTTGAAAAGCACCTGGTTCTTATAATAACGTACAGTTCTCTGTCCGAATGATACACCCGGAAGAAAGCGAAGGTCAAAATGATCCGACAGCCTCGCATTGCTGACAATCTGGATGTTGATACCAGGATTGAGCCTGGAAACTTCAGGATATAATGAATCGATGCCAATGTTTTGCAGGGAGGGCGTAATGTTGAAATCCATTGCATTGAACCCGAGCGTGAAGCCGAAATGCAGGTACTTGTCATCGTACCATGACGCATTCTTGGGCTTTTGCTTCTGGCCGTATACCTGGAAAGACATAACAGTCAAAATCAGCAGTCCTGCGATAGAAAATTTTCTGTACAACCCTCGTGAATTGATCTGTAAAGATAATAACTGCAAGTGATAAATATTATTGTTATAACAAGTTGCGAATATGATTAGAGATTAAGGCCTGAAACCTGTATAGATGCTTGCTATCCCTCCGCTGAGCTTTTTCTGCACTGTTCTGACGAACCCGGCCTTTCCGAGCAGGTTTAAGAATTCCTCGTTGTCAGGAAATTTCATTACTGATTCCGGAAGATAGCTGTAAGCAGAAGTATCCTTTGAAAAAAGCTTCCCGAAAAAAGGGAGCACTTTAAGAAAATAGAATTTATAGATATTGCTGAAAATTATCCCTCGCGGCCTCGAAAACTCCAGCACCATTATCATACCATCACTTTTAAGCACCCTGCACATTTCTGAAAGTCCTTTCAGCGGATTGGTGAAGTTCCTGACTCCGAAAGCTGCCATGGCGACATCGAATGTGTTATCCGGGAAAGGTATTTCCTCAGAATCCCCGGTCAGGAGCTCAATTTTCGAGGATAATCCTTTCTTTTCTATTTTCCTGCGTCCGATTGCCAGCATCTCCCCTGAAATATCGATTCCTGTTATTTTCACAGGATCAAGGCTCATGGCGGTTATTGCCAGATCGCCAGTGCCGGTTGCGACATCAAGTATGAATGGATTTTTTTTGTACCGGCCTATTATCCTGATCGCTTTTCTGCGCCACAACCGGTCTGTATTAAATGAGAGGAAATGGTTCAGAAAATCGTACCTCCAGGCAATGGAGTCGAACATCGATCTGATTTTATTCTTCTTTTCCTGGTCCAAGATTAAATTTTAACAGTACAAAAATAAGAAAATGTTACACAGAGAACCACAGAGGGATAAAGGAGAACCACAGAGTTTTTTTGTTTTACCGTCTGTGAAACTCTGTGCTCCCCTGTGAATCTCTGTGTAACTTTTGTACTTTTACATACTTAAATTCCAGACATGAATAAAACAGTACTCGTTACCGGTGCCACAGCCGGATTCGGACAGGCCATCGCAAGGATCTTTGCAAAGAACAATTTCAATGTAATCATCACAGGAAGAAGAAAAGAAAGACTTGATGAGCTGAAAAAAGAGCTGGAATCAAATAAGAAGATCAAAGTGCTTTCTCTGAACTTTGACGTAAGGGAGAGAAAAACAGTCGAATCCGTTTTTAATGGTATGCCCCGGGAATGGAAGTCAATAGACATTCTTGTGAACAACGCAGGTCTTGCATCCGGACTGGCGCACATCGACAGGGGAGATATCGATGACTGGGAGAAAATGATAGACACAAACGTGAAGGGGTTATTGTACGTTACACGCGCCATCGCGCCTCTTATGGTTGAAAGAAACAGGGGGCACATTATTAATATTGGTTCCATCGCTGGAAATGATGCCTACGAAAACGGGAATGTGTACTGTGCAACAAAAGCTGCCGTCGGGATGCTTTCAAGAACAATGCGGGCAGACCTGGTGAAACACAGTATCAAAGTCACCAATATTGCACCGGGAATGGCGGATACTGAATTTTCACTTGTAAGATTTCATGGAGACAGGGAAAAAGCGGATGCTGTTTACAAAGGAGTTAAGCCTCTGACAGGAGATGATATTGCTGAGATAGTGTATTATTGTGCAAACCTGCCGGAACACGTATGCATCAATGAAGTCGTCGTAACCCCGACACAACAGGCGAGTGTGTTTTATAGTTACAGGCGGGAATAATTACAATGCCCCTCCCAACCTCACATAAAACCCTGTTCCCGTAGCACATCCAGCAACGTCTTTGAGAATAGTACGTTATCGGCTTTCCTGTACCTGACATCGGTGAACACCTGTGCAAGGGTCTCCTTATTGTTTTCCTTTATGAACTGAACGGAATCGCTTCTCTCCTCTTTCTCATTGTAGATCATATCTATTTCATCCCTTTCATAATCGTGATATACTTCGCTGTGAGTGACAGCATAAAGAGGAAGCCTGCCCACATCTGCCGGTTTCTCATCGGGCCAGCCCAGGGTAACTGTTGCAACAGGAATGACACCAGACGGAATTTTCAGGATATCGATAATACCCTTTGCCATGTAGGTGGTTGTTCCGAGGTAGCAGATGCCCAGTCCCTTTGATTCTGCGGCAATACAAACAGTCTGTGCAACAAGGAGTGCATCAATGGCAGCGGTAAAAAATGACAGGAAATTATCGTATCCGGGATCAGCGTTCCTGTACCTGCACCACTTATTGAACCTGTTGAAATCGGCACAAAAGGTGAGTACAACCGGTGCATTGACTATCATTTTCTGGCCAAAATGCATTGGGAGCAATTGTTTCTTTAATTCTTCATCCCTGGTGATTACGATGCTGTAAACCTGCATGTTCCCTGTTGTGGAGGCGCGGCAGCCCATTTCCAGTATTTCGTTCAGGAGCTCATCACTTACAGGATCGGAGGTATATTTCCTGATTGAACGGCGGTTCAGCAGGAGTTCGGAGATCTCAGGCATTTTCTGATATTTTGTGCAAAATTACTTAATTTCCTGACAGAAAACCTACCTCTCCCTGCCCGCTGTCTTTATACATCCTTTACAGGCCTCACGCCTGACGCCTCACGCCTGACGCCTCACGCCTGACGCCTTATGCCTTTGCTTGCTTTTTTGCCGAATCTTTCCTATACTTGTTAGAGAATTTTATATTAACCTTTAAACGATATTATTATGAGCAGACCAGTAACGCTCTTCACAGGACAATGGGCTGATCTTCCGTTCGAAACGCTCTGCCAGAAGGCAAAATCATTCGGATACGATGGCCTCGAGCTCGCCTGCTGGGGTGACCATTTTGAAGTAAGCAAGGCAGACGATGCATACTGCCGCAGGAAGAAAGAGACACTTGCAAAATATGGATTGAAAGTTTTCGCAATTTCAAATCACCTGGTTGGTCAGGCTGTTTGTGACAGGATCGATGAAAGGCATAAAGGCATTCTCCCCGCACATGTTTGGGGTGACGGCAATCCTGAAGGAGTAAGGCAGCGGGCCGCAAAGGAAATGATAAGTACCGGTGAAGCTGCCAAAAGGCTCGGTGTAGATACTGTTTGCGGATTCACAGGAAGCTCCATATGGCATCTGCTGTATTCCTTTCCGGCAGTTCCACAGGAAATGCTCGATAAAGGGTATGCTGATTTTGCATCACGATGGACCCCGATCCTGGACAAATATCATGAACTTGGAATTCATTTTGCCCTCGAAGCACATCCCACAGAGATTGCTTTCGACATCGCTTCAGCACACAGGGCAATGAAAGCGATAAATAATCATCCAAACTTCGGTTTCAACTTTGACCCGTCACATTTCGGGTACCAGGGTGTGGATTATGTGAAATTCATTTACGAATTCGGTGACAGGATCTTCCATGTCCATATGAAAGATGCGGGCTGGTCATCAGTGCCCACTGATGCCGGGGTGTTCGGCGGCCATACAGAATTCGGAACCAAAGGCCGGTTCTGGGATTTCAGAAGCCTTGGTCACGGAAACATAAAATTTGAGGAAATCATAAGGGCTCTCAACAGGGTCAGTTACAGGGGCCCTCTCTCGGTGGAATGGGAAGACAGCGGGATGGACAGGGAATTCGGTGCAAAGGAAGCATGCGAGTTTGTTAAGAAAGTGGATTTCCCGCCATCGGCAATTGCATTTGATGCGGCTTTCGAGAAGAAATAAACCCCCTTCGTCCCCCCAAATGGGGGGATAATTCTTTAATATGACTAACTCATAACCATATGAATGAAATTAAAAAGACGCAGCTTTTTAATGCAAGCTGTGTTGCACTCGTAGTTACTGCTCTCGCATTTGCCACGAGAGGCTCATTCATTACAGCCTGGGGTTCGGAATTCAACCTTACGGCAACTCAGATCGGCTGGATAGTTGGTACGGCATTCTGGGGATTTACAATTGCAATGGTCTTCGGGGGTCCCCTGGTTGATATTGTCGGTATCGGCAAGATCATAGCCGTTGCCTGCTTCTGTCATGTCGCAGGAATAATCCTGACCATTATTGCAACAGGATTCTGGTCGTTGTTTATTTCCACTCTGCTCATCGGAATAGCGAACGGCAGTGTTGAAGCTGCATGCAACCCATTGATCACAAGCATGTATACCGGGGAAAAAACCCGCCGGCTCAACAGGTTCCATGCCTGGTTCCCAACAGGAATTGTAATCGGCGGGCTTGTCGTTTATTTGTTCAATAACATTGGGTTGAATGACTGGCGGTATGCAATGGCAATTATGCTTTTACCGACATTCTGGTATGGTTTTATGTTCCTGAACAAGAAATTTCCTCAAACGGAAAGGGTCACTGCCGGATTTACTTATAAGGATATGCTTAAGGCATGCTACAGTCCGTTGTTCCTTTTCATGGCATTCAGCATGATACTCACAGCAGGAACAGAGCTTGGAACAAACCAGTGGATCTCAGCCCTGCTTGCGAACGTCTCGGACAACCCGATCCTTCTGCTTGTATGGATATCCGGGATAATGGCTCTTGCACGCCAGTTTGGCGGGGCCCTGATCCATAATATGAAATCAACGGTAATACTTCTTACATCTGCAATACTTGCTTTTGCCGGATGCCTTATGATGGGTTACACACACGGTGCTGCTGTATTTGCCGCAGCCGGGATCTTCGCCCTGGGCGTTGCATTCTTCTGGCCATCGATGCTTGGATTTGTATCTGAAAACATTCCGCAGAGCGGAGCACTTGGCCTTGCAATTATGGGAGGAATAGGTTTCTTCGGCGGCGCAATCGCACAGGTGGTGCTTGGCTCAATATTCGACTCTCAGATACTTGCTGCTTTACCACAGGGACAAAATCTTGAGACCCTGAGGCAAGCTGCTGCAGGAACACCCGAATCAGCCTCATGGGCAGCTGCGCAGCTCGCAGGTGGAGAACACACCCTTCGAATTGTGTCTCTCGTTCCCGGGATATTGATTGTCTTGTTCACTTTTCTTCATATCTGGAAGCGGAAACATGTCGTTACGGCAAATAACAAAAGCCCGGAAACGGGTCTTGTCGCCTGATAATTAATTAAAACATTATTTCAAAGATGAAAAAGATCAAAATGGGAATGGTCGGGGGCGGTATCGGCGCCTTCATTGGTGATGCACACAGGAGAGCCTCAAGGATATGCAACGATTATGAGCTCCTCGGAGGTGTATTCGATGCGGACTATTCAAAAAACAAGCAGTTTGCAGAACAGGAAGGAATCGCACCGGAAAGGTGTTATGAGAATATAGATGCAATGATAAAGGCAGAGCTTGCGATGCCTGAGGATAAAAGGATCGGGGTGGTGTCGATTGTTACTCCGAATGCATTGCATTACAACATGGCAAAATCCTTCCTGAAGGCAGGTTTCCATGTGGTCTGCGAAAAACCGATGACGATGACGGTCGGGGAAGCAGAGGATCTTGAGAAGACTGTTGCCGAAACAAAGCTGACATTTGCCCTGACACATACCTACACAGGTTACCCGATGGTCCGGCAGATGAGGGACCTTATTGCAAAAGGAGTCCTTGGCACAATCCAGAGAATCGATGCACAATACTACCAGGGCTGGATCAATTCCATCATTCATGGAACAGGAAGCAGGATAACCGGCGTGTGGAGGCTCGATCCGAAACACGCAGGAGTAAGCAGCTGCATGGGCGACATCGGTGTGCATGCCTTTAATCTTATAGAATTTACAACCGGACTTGAAATAAAAGAAGTTCTTTCTGACCTGAGCTCAGTGAAGGAAGGCATTGCACTTGATCTCGACGGCACAGTCCTGGTAAGGTTCAACGATAAGCTTAAAGGCGTAATAAGGTCAAGCCAGGTTTGCGGCGGGCTCGAGAACGATATTATCATTTCGGTGTACGGTTCAAAAGGAAGCCTCAGGTGGGGTCAGGAGAACCCAAACTACCTTTACCTGTTCAGCGATACAGAGCCGACGAGGATATACAAACCTGCGCATGGTTACAATGAAGCAGCTGCCGAGAGCGCACACACGATGCCTGCCGGTCACCCGGAAGGTATCTACGAGGCCCTTGCCAATATATATAAAGGTGCAGCCAAATCGATCAGGGGACAGAAATTCGGACCGGAGGAATTCCCGACAGTCCATGATGGCGTGAGGGGCATGAAGTTCATACATGCCGTCGTGAATTCGAATAAGGAAGGGAATAAGTGGGTGAAGGTGTAGCAAAGGGCTCAGAGCGCAGGGCTCAGGAGCATTTAGCGTTGAGCGTAAAGCGTAGAGCGTAAAGCGAGATAAGGAATAAGGTTCAGAGTCAAAAAGACTCTGAACTTTTTTTAGGATTATCTTTTATAGAAGAACCTTCCTGTCAGCAGAAAACTTCCAAACACCACGGCAGCGAATATCCAGCTGCTAAGGGCAAGCTGAACCCCGCCTGAAATGATGTGGCCGCTGGTGCAGCCTCCTGCAAGGCGGGCTCCGGTAATCAGCAGGAATCCCCCGGCAAATGCCCAGATTATTCTTGAAGTTCCCGAATGGTTCTTGTACCTGCTCCAGTTCTCATGAATGAGGGTCAGTTTAAAATCACCCCTCACGAGTGAAAGGATCAATCCTGACAGGAAGGCTCCAAGCAGAAAAAACATCTCCCATTTTCCTGATGTAACCGAACTTTTAAAGTATTCGTTGTCCGCAAGACCCGCAAGAACGCCTCCTATATAAGGATAAAAAGTCGATGCGCCCAGAACCCTGTCAAATACACTGGTAAGGAAAATACCGGCAGTTATGATCGCTATTCCGATTCCTGAAACAAGCCATCTGTATGTATAATCCTTATCGTACCGGTTCAGGAAGAATGCTGCATATATGAGTGCTGCACCGGTAATCAGGACAACTATAAAGAATATCAATGAACGATCCCGGAATAATGATGACATGGCACCTTTCCCGAGATCAGGCCCGGTTATGTCACTGATATACGGGACAAAAAGGGAATACAGAATTCCTGCAACAACTGCACCAAGGAATCCTACAAATGCATCAATGGAACCTTCACCCATCGATACCGGGATTGTCCCCGGGCAGTAACCGAGAACCGACATCGCAAAGCCGAAGAGGATGCCTCCAAGGATAATACCTCCGAGCAGCAGCGGCTTGATGTGATAGGATGCAAATCCAAGCATTATCTCGGCATTGACCAGTATTATGCCAAGTCCTATTGCAATGGCTATGGCTTTGGCCATCGTAAGGTTTTTCAGCATTGACATGCCGCTTATGGTATTGTACCTGTTCAGTCCTGAGAACTGCAGGGTTGCTCCGAACAGGAAACCGAAAATGAGAATGAGTATCATAAATTTTCTTGTTACTTGTTTACTGACTGAGGTTGGTAATGGGTCCTGGATGCTTGGTCTTGGGTGCGGGTCAGACCGATTACCGATTACCTGTTACTTATCACTGCTTTCTCCCGACAGCCACACCACTTTCTGTTCAGGTGTATGTTCCTTACCGATGATATCCCTGTAAAGATCCGGCCTCCTGGCCTTGATGTACCTGTACCCGCCTGCCAGCGTCAGCTTCCCAGGAGTGATCAGGGCGGTTGAAATATCATCGTCAAGCTTGCGGCATTCTGAAACTATATCTCCAAAAGGATCAATGATCATTGAGCAGCCGTTTTTGAGCTGATCATCATCCATGCCTATCGGGTTGGAGAAAACAACATATACCGCGTTGTCATACGCCCGTGATGGAAGCCACTTCATCAGCCAGTCCCGGCCTTTCATCCCGTCAAATTCAATCCTGAGTGAAGTTGGATCCTCTTCCCTCCTCTTCCAAAGTTCAGGATCAACGAAGCCCGCGCCCGGTCTGGTCGAAGGAGTGCACATGGTAACATGCGGCATAAAGATCACCTGGGCACCCAGGAGAACTGTTGCCCTGACATTCTCAATTATATTATTGTCATAGCAGATCAAAATGCCGCACTTCCAGCCTTCAAGCTCAAAAACACAATAACTGTTACCCGGGGTGATATTCGGATTGATGAAAGGATGCAGCTTCCTGTACTTTGCCTTTAATCCATTACTGTCAACACAGACATAGGTCTTGTATATCTCCCCATCTTCCTTTTCGAACAAACCGGCAAGGACCGCGATTTTGTTCTTAGCTGCGATTCTTACCAGTTCGGAAACTGAAGGTCCGTCCGGGACAGGTTCACAAAGATCGAACAACTGCTCCTTTGACAGATGACGTGCAAATGTATAACCCGTCACCGAACATTCATGGAATGCAACAGCGGAAGAACCTTCAGAAGCTGCAACAGACGCAAAGTGATCTATACGGGACAGATTGTATTTCTTGTCCCCGCTCCTGTTCTCAAACTGAACCGTGGAAATTTTAAGATTTTTCATTGACATTCTATAATGTCTATAAAATAAATCAATTATTCTGTTGCGTCGACCCCCTTTCTAATTTCCCCCAGGGGGGAAAGGTTCCCTTCGCTCCTTCCCCCCTGGGTTGTAACGATTAAAAAGTAATAATGTCTTTTATTTCTTCTTCCTTGTAACAAGCACGACAACGCCTGCAACAACAACCACAGCAACAGCAATGATTATCACCATAGATGAGCTTCCTTTTTTCTCTTTGCCTGCCTCATCTTCCACTTTGTAATAGAATTCAGGCTTTGCATTGGAGTCCATGTTAACGGTGTCCTTCTTCGGAGCGGGCTGCTCCTGTGCTTTCAAAAGGCTTGCACCACCTGCAAGAAGCAAAAACGACATAAGGAAAACAAGAATTGATTTTTTCATTTCAGAAAATTTAATGGTTAGTATTTTTTTGCCTGTTCATAATATTTTTGAGCTATCGCGGGATCAGTATTCCTGTAAGTATCTCCCAGAGCTATGATTGCATCCTTGTATCCAGGGTTCATTGTAAGACATGTCATCAGCAATTCCCTGGCTTTTGCCACTTCAATCTCAGGTAACAATTTTGCCAGATCCACATAAGCTTCAAAGTATTTCCTGTTCACATCGATCACCTTTTCATAATAAGCTTTTGCTTCTTCCATCCTGCCCTGTGCCTTTGCAATATTTCCAAGATACATCAGTATAATGTCGGATTCAGGATTGATCCCGAGCCCTTTACCAAGGGCTGACATTGCCTCATCCGGCTTCCCGTTTTTAAAGAGAGCGCCTGCAAAATTATAAAAAATCATTTCATCGGCTGCATTTGTCCTGAGAGCCATCCTGAAATGCTCCTCAGCCTCTTCATAATGTGCTTCATTAAGAGCTGCATAGCCAAGATAGTCCTCCCTGGACTTTCTTTCAAGAACGGCACAGATTGGGATACTGTCGGCATAAATGACGTGAATTGCATTATCGGGCGGCCAGAGATCCTGACGCAAAACAGGCAAGGGAATATACCTGTTCACGACAATTGCATAATCCCAGTCCTGCATGCTCCTCTCCTCGTACCTTATCCATGAAGTTTCAATATCGGGCATATCCCTGAAATCCCATGATACGGAATATGTAGCTGCAACTTTTATCCTTCCTCTGACATTCTTCTGAGCAAGATAGTTCTTAAGCCAGCGTGATGCCTCAGCCTGGCTTGTGTAATAATAATCTGTTTCATATTTAGTGTAAGCACCTCTCAATCCTCCTGTCAGTTCATTATAATAGATGTATTCATAAGGATGATTTTTGAACATGTATTTCACAGGATGAAAAGCCATGAAAGCAAAGATGCCTATCACAATGGCTTTGAGAAAACGTGCTTTGATTAGTTCAATAAGGCCTATGATTCCCGAAGCAGAAAGAATAACTATTCCGGGATAAACAAAGAGGAACTGGCGCCAGGAGCTGTACAGGTTGGCTTTCTCGATTATTGCAAACAATACAGGAAAAAGCACTGTAAAAGCAAGGAATCCATAGAGAATGAAATTCTTAAGTGTCCTCAGCCTGTAAAGCAAGACGAAGAAAAGGACGAACCCGGCAAGTATTATTACAGGAATTGTTATGGCCATTGATTTTGGAAGGTAATACCAGGGCATGAAATCGGACCATTCCGTTTTTCCTTCAAAGATCTGCCGGAAGGTTGCAGGATAATGCGCCATCACAGTGTATGATTTCCAGATGTTCCGTAAAGGATCCTGGAGTGCATATGGCCAGAGAATCGTACTCAGCAGCAGGGCGGCAAGACAGATCGCTGATATCCATGCAAGCTTTCTAACTGCCTCACGGGTGTTCATTCTTCCGGTCTCAAGATACTTTATCAGGTACCAGGCCGAAAGAAAAAGAAAAAGATAGCAAATGAGTATTATTCCACCTGCTCTTATACTGATACAAAATGCAATTCCAAAAGTAAGGATGACTGCATCCCTGAGAATGACCCTGCCGCTTTTAATGATGAATCTGAATGAAAAAAATACAGCAGAAATGTAAGCCAGTGCAAAGGGAACATCTTTCAGGTTATTGAACGAATGCCCCAGGAAGGTCGGTGAAACAGAAAACAGAAGCAGGACAACTATACCTGCCAGATAACCCCTTAGCCAGGCTGCAAAAAGAGCTGTTACAAGAATAGTCAGCCATCCTGCAAGCGCGCTCATCATGTTCCGGAAAGTGTAAATATCCTTGATCCCGAGCCATTTTGTAACAATTGTTACAAAATTGTCATACGACTGACCATAATATTTGAGGTTCAGGTCCGAATCCTTAATCGCTGTTTTGTCGTTACCCCGTGTTGCGAAATAATTATAGACGGCCTCCGACTGTCCGTAATGAATGATCTCATCACAAGAAATTCCGGCCGTTCGGCTTGCCGGCAGCATTATAGCCAGAAGAAGCCCGGCTGTGATCAAAAAAATGTATCTCAGGATCCTGTCTTTCATTCGCCGGATTGTCCGCCATCATGAAATTTTCTGACAAAATAAACAGGACGGTTTTGCGATTCCTTGTAATTCCTGTAAATGTATTCCCCCATGATCCCGAGGAACACAAGCTGAACCGAACCGAGGAAATAGATGCTGAGGATCGTTGAGGACCATCCGGTGACAGCAAATCCTCCGATCTTGGCAATTATCACATAAACACCTGCAATCATAAAAACCAAAACGCCTATCATCCCGAGGAAAAGACAAAACCGGATGGGAAAACGGGAAAAGGAAAATATTGCGTCAGCAGCAAGAGTGAACAGTTGCCGGAAGCTCATCTTTGGCCTGCCCTCATACCTCTCATCCCTGACAAATTCGATGTAACCCTGCCTGAACCCGATGAAGGTCCTTAATCCGGGAAGATACCTGACTTTTTCTCTAAGTGAAAGAAGAGCATCGACCGCTTCCCTCTTCATCATCGAATAATTGCCGGCATTTTCCATGTTCTTTATGTCGCCGATTGCCCTGAAGAACAGATGGAAGAACATGAACCACAAATTGCGGCTGCTTTTGCCTTTTCGTCCTTTTTTCTTCCCGCTCACGATATCATAACCTTCTGCAGTGATCATCCCGTACATTCTGGCAAGAAGCTCAGGCGGATCCTGGAGGTCGCCGTCCATCATAGCCACAATCTCACCTTTGGCATGATCGAGCCCTGCTGTATAGGCTGCCTGGTGGCCAAAATTTTTGGAAAGGCTAAGTACCTTGATCCGGTTGTTTTTATCCCTGTGATACAGTATTTTTTCCAGGCTTCCGTCGGTGCTCCCGTCATCGACAAAGATGATCTCATAACCGGGAGTGATCGATTCAAGTACCGGAATAGTTCTCCTGAGCAATTCATCGATTAGCTTCTCCTCGTTGAAGACCGGAATGACAAGAGATAGCATACTCAGTTTTGATGTATGAAACAAACCTTTTTGATCCTTCCTCCCCTCACCCCTGACCCCCAAGGGGGGCCGGCGGGTGGAAAGTCCCCCTTGGGGGATTTAGGGGTAAAAATTGCCGGAATGAGAATTCTTATATACAAAGATAACTACTATTTTCCTAACCTCTCCAGGGCGTATTCAGCTTCATCCTTCAGGGAAGCGTCTGAAGCCAGGTTCTTTATTGATGGAACAGAGTAATCCGAACCCATCCAGCTCAGCTCTTTCAGAAGCACTCTTTTGGAATCGGCAGTCGCCTGCGGATCATCGAGAACTTTTTTCATCATCTTCTCAATATTCAGAAGTTCTTCAGAATTTCCTGCTGCGCTCCTGATATGGCTCTGTATGCAGGTAAGATTGACAGTGCTTTTACCGATCTCATATGATGCGATGCGGTCGAAGGCCTGCTCCAGGGTTGTTTCTGTGAAATCCGGCCTGATAATGGGTCCTGCCTGGGTAGGGAAGTCATAAGGAATTTCCTGGGTGACCTCTCCTGTTGCGGCCCATTCCGCACCTCTCTGAAGAGTTACAATGAAACCTGAGCATTTCATTGCCGGTCCGCCATCCTCGTCTGCATGGCCCATCGTGGTATGGAATATCCTCCCTTTTCCGTATGTAATTGTCATGAGACACGGTTCGTCCCTCATTGTTCCGCCTCCGGGAATAGTATCGGCAAATGCGGTGGCAAGGACCTGCATGTTCTGTGCCGGACCGCGCATCTTGCTGTAAAGCTCATCGCTTCCATGCACCCATCTTGCCGGCAGACCCTTCATTACCGGATGATCGGCGATCCTGGTCCTCACCGTGAATTCCCTCCTGCCTCCGTGCGTTCCTGCCTTTCCTGCTGTTGTATCGGTTACGAGCCTATTGTTTTTGTAATAAACATACGGGCCATTCTTTTCATCACGTCCTCCGAAACCCAGGCCGATCATCTCGTTATATTCCTTCCAGCCGGGGAAAGCTATGCTGCTTGCATGGTAGATCACCACGCCTCCTCCATTGTTTACGTAATCGATGAAAGCCTTATTGGTCTTATCGCTCCAGGAATCACCCACATAGTCGATTACAACAACTTTGTATTTTGAAAAATCCGGATTGAAAGCTGACATATCGCCACCTTTTGCAGGAGTGGTCGCAATTTCGCAGCTGAACTTGCCCGAAAGTTCCAGTATTTGCTTCAGCAGGGGTGAGCTTGCCTGCCAGTTATGATTATTCTGCCCGGTTACAATCAGTGCCGGCATGGTGTCCTTTTTGCAGGAAGATAAAAAAGACATTATTACTGCAAAGACAGCTATTATATAAAGGTATTGTTTTTTCATGTTTTTATGATTAAACTGTTGGTAAGGTCCATGGTTTACGGTAAGGACGGCTCAGAAGCCTTGCCGCCGCCGGATTACCGATGATTTCTTCCTTCTCGGGATCCCACTTGATCGTCTGACCTGTTGTCATTGCGATCTCGCCAAGGAGTGCAACTGAAATAGCCCTGTATGCAACTTCCACCGGAGCAATGGCCGGTTTTCCTTCTTTTACAGAATCTACAAAATTCTTCCAGTGGTCCTCGCTCTTATAGAGATGTATTTCGTTGTCGCCGATCACTTCCTCAAGGATCTTCGGATCAGAAGCTTCAATACGGCCTGTGTTCCCACCCCTGTCGACATGTATCCAGCCGTTTTCGCCATACCACACTGTGCCCATTCCGTGGGGCAGCCTGGATGCATTTGCAACCCTCATTTCAACCCCGTTGGCATATTTGCACAGGATATCATATTCAACCGGGGCATTGTAAATTCCTTCAGCAGGATAAACGCCCTTGCCTGTTATTTCGACCGGGCCGGTATGTTCAAATCCTGCTCCCCAGTTCGCAATATCGATATGATGGCCTGCCCAGTCAGTCATCTGGCCACCTGAATAATCGAGTATCCAGCGCCAGTTCCAGTGAGCCACGCCCCTGTATGGCACCTTCAGTGCCGGCCCAAGCCACATTTCCCAGTTAAGCTCAGGCGGAACCTCCATTATAGGGGGAGTTCCTATTCCCCGGCCGCCATCAGGCAGTCCGGCCTCTATGTATTTTAGCTTGCCGATGCGTCCATTGATTGCCAGCTCGGCTCCCCTCCGGAAATTTTCCTGTGAACGCTGCCAGCTTCCTGTTTGCCAGGTTATGCCATTATCCTTTACTGCCTTCACAATTGTCTGCCCGTCCCTGATTGTACGGCAGATCGGCTTTTCTCCATAAACGTTAAGCTTTTTCTGAACGGCAGCCGTATAGATTATTCCATGCCAGTGATCCGGCAAGGCTATGGAAACGGCATCAAGCTTTTCCTTCTCAAGGAATTCCCTGAAATCGGAATAGGTCCGGCAGTCTGTATTTTTATAATTCTTGTCGACAATATCCTTTGCACGCGCAAGATTTTTTGAGTCGACGTCACAAAGAGCAACGAACTGTACGGAATTTCCAAGACGCAGGAAATCCTTAAGGTTGGAAGTACCCTGGGACCCTGTGCCGATAGAACCCATCACAAGCCTGTCAGAAGGAGCGGTGACTGAACCCCTGCCGAAAGCAGACGAGGGTATGATCTGGGGGAGTATAACGGAGCCGGCAAATATTGCAGCGGAACGTTTTACAAATTCCCTCCTTGTTGGTTTTTTTGACATTTGATTGAAGGTTAGTTAGTTTTTAAAAATTTACAACGCAATCGGTGTTCCCGGAAGCGGGGGCTCGAATTTCATGTCGACCGGTCCGAAATCGATTTTTGAAGGTCCGAGGGCAAGATCTGACTTCAGGATATAATCCCATGTTATCAGCCTGCCCGTATAAGCAGCTTCCCTGCCCATAATTGCCGTAAGCGTCGATATGGCGGTTTGCTCCGCTTCGTTCACATAATTCCCGGTGCGGATTGCATGGACAAGATGCATGTGCTCCTGCACATATGCGGGGATCTTCAGTGTTTTCATGGCATTTCCCTCTTCATCTTTCGGGTACTCAAACTGCCATTTGACATTCCCTTTCAGGTCCCAGACAGTATCCTGGCAGTTAGTATAGCCTTCTGTTCCCACTACCATTTCGCCTGTTGCGTTTGCGCAGCTGTCTATCTGGCGGCACATGCTGTGTGAAAAAAGGCCGTTGCCATAATCGAAATCGATGCTGAAGAAGTCATACTGGTCGCCAGTTACCCTCCGTGCCCTGCCTCCGTAGCCTATGGCTTTCTCGGGGTGTTTACCTGTAAACCAGTTGATTACATCGATATTATGCACATGTGTATCGAGGATATGATCGCCGCACAGCCAGCAGAAGTTATTCCAGTTGCGGATCATATAGGTCATGTCGTCCCATCCTTCCTCGCGCAACCTGAACCAGACGTGATCCTGGTTCCAGAATGCCCTGGCTGACGTTATCCGGCCGATTGCTCCTGCTTCTACCTGTTTATAAGTTTCTATATAATCCTCCTGGTGTCTCCTCTGGGTGCCTGTCACCACGCATAACCCGAGGGCCTCCGCTTTCCTCGCTGTCGCCATCACCGACCTGATGCCCACAGGATCCACTGCAACCGGTTTTTCCAGGAAAGCATGCTTGTTGTTCTTCACTGCTTCGAGGAAATGATCGGGGCGGAACCTTGGCGGTGTTGCAAGTATTACAACATCTAAATCAGGAAGCGCCATGAGCTTCTTATAGCCATCGAAACCTGCAAAGCAATTTTCAGCAGGGACGGGAAGGTTGAAGGAGGCAAACCTTTCGCGGCATGCGTCGATCTTATCCTGGAAGATATCGGCGAGTGCAAATATCTCGAGATCAGGTCCTGCACTGATGAAGTTAATCGCGGCTCCTGTTCCCCTGGCTCCGCAGCCTACGAGGCCGGCCCTGAGCTTCTTCCCCTTTGGCGCGCCGTTGTTCAGGATCGGAGGCAGGCCGAGATCTTCGTTCTTCTTCACTTTCCTGCTGCAGGATGAAAGGATGGCACCTGCCCCGGCGAGTCCGATTCCGGCCAGGGCTGTCTTTCCGATAAATTTTCTTCTGTCGATATTATTCATTGTGCTCTTGAATATCTTATTTAATAATGGATGAATCAGGAATGCATACCACCCGGAAGCCCACATCGATCACATCAGAATACCACCATATGCTCTTGGGGATTTGCGGATCGGTTACGAGCCATGCTTTTGTTTTGGTAACATCACGTGCCGCACTCCTCAGGTCTGATGCATCGCTTTTGAAAGAGCCTCCCCTTACCACATGCTCCGATCCCCTTACAGGTCCGCGCGGATTAACCATAGAAACGGTATCTGCCTTGTATGAGTCGGGTGAATAGTAATCGAGACAGAATTCAGCCACATTACCTGACATATTCTTAAGGCCGAAAGGATTTGACTTGACAAAAGCAGGTTCCTGAGTTTTTGAATTACTGTTCTGCCTGTACACAGCATATGATGAAATTACCGAGGTGTCGGCACCAAAGATCTTTTTCAGGAAGCCGTCTGCAGAGTATTTTTTGGGATTTCCAATGAAAAAATAAGGCGTCTCGGTCCCTGCCCTGCATGCATATTCCCATTCAGCTTCAGTGGGCAGGCGATAGTATTTGCCGGTAACTTTTGAAAGCCACTGGCAATACACGTTAGCAGCGTGCCAGCTCATGGTTATTGCAGGCCTTGAGCCTTTTCCCCAACCCTGGTCGGGCGCACCCCAGGGAGGAGTAGCACCGCTTATCGCATCAGTCTTGCCTGTTTTCACAGCTTGTCCCTCAGTGCGTCCCTGTGATCCTGTCGCCCTGAAGAACGCGAGGTACTCGTCCCAGGTAACTTCCACTTCACCCATCCAGAACGGGGAAAGAGTAATTTCACGAACAGGTCCTTCATCGCTTTGCCTGAGCGGCTCCGATTCAGGAGAACCCATTTTGAATTTGCCCCCGGGCAGGGCAACCATATTGAATGATACGCTGCTTCCAGGTATCTTCTCGGTAAAACTCTCAAATTTTTCCACTTTTGCTGCGACAGCAAAAACTTCCTTTGCTGCTGAGCTTGTAATGCCGAAGGTGGTATCGTGATCGTGAATGGCATTCCTGTCGTAATGTCCCACATTGAGATGGCATGTAATGCAGCTCTGGTTATCTGCGCTGGTAGTATAAAACAAATGTGCATTGCTGCCGTCCACTGAAAGGTTCACAGGGAACAGGTTCTGATGGCATTCCTTGCAGGACTCCTCATAGACAAAGCCTTTTGCGTTATCAGCCCGCCGTTTTGCCTCCCAGTTTATTTCCGCGCTGTCCTTGAAGAGATAACCATAGATATCAACCGCGCCATGTTTGGCTTTTGCCCACAAATAACCCTGGCCTTTAGGGGGAAGGTGGCATTCGGAACAATGTGTTATTGCGCCTGACGGATTATTGAAATGCGTGGAAAGTTTCCAGCTGTTGTCAGCGTGGGGATGCACATGACATGAGATGCAATATCTGTCCGATGATGTATAATCGACAGCGAATTTGGCACCCTTTAAGAAGATCAGTGCGATAGCAAATCCGGCAAGGATCAGCCAGACCGTTTTTCTTCGTGCAATCCTGTCTTTTCCTGAAGTATTTCTTAGGCTCATTTCCCCAAAGAGGTTATCTGAAAAAGCCTAAAATTAATTTTTTGTTTTTAAAAGTCTTATCCCCGAAGGAAAATGTATTAACAATAAATCAGAATCTTTTTGTATAAGCATGGCAATATGGAGTTTTGCCATTGTTGAAATAATAATCCTGGTGATAGTCTTCAGCATAATAAAATTCAGAGGCAGGAGTAACAGCTGTTACAACTTTCATTCCCTTCCCTTTCAGGATATTGATATATTTTTCAGACAGTTGCTTCTGCTCGTCGTTAAGATAGAAGATCTCTGACCGGTACTGGTCACCAAGGTCCGGGCCCTGTCCTCCGACCTGTGTCGGATCATGGATTTCGAGGAAAAGCCTGAGCAGGCTTTCGTAAGATGTCTTTTGGGGATCGTAAACTATTTTAACTGCCTCAGCATGTCCTGTCCTGCCTGTGCATACCTCCTTGTAAGAAGGATTTTTCACATGACCTCCGGTATAGCCCGACGTAACGGTCATCACTCCCGGTGCCTTTTGAAGAAAATATTCAACCCCCCAGAAGCATCCTCCTGCGAATATTGCTGTGCCGTACCTTCCTGCAGGAAGTATGGCCGGGACAAAATCCATCGATATGGAATTGACACAATGCCTTACGTTCTTCTGTGTGAAACCTTCTCCCAGGAATACATGCCCGAGATGTGCCCCGCATGATGCGCATGCAATTTCAGTTCTCATCCCGTCGGGATCAGGAAACCTGTCGACGGCGCCTTTGATCTCATCGTCAAAGCTGGGCCAGCCGCAATCGGATTCAAATTTCGTATCGGAGTGGTAGAGTGCGGCCCCGCATTTTTTGCAGATATAAGTTCCTTTTCCCTTGAAATTGGTGTACTTTCCCCTGTTTGGGGCCTCTGTGCCTTTTTTCTCAATTACCTGAGATTCCTCTTTAGACAAATTGTTATATGGCAATTTTTCCTGTGAGAAAGTATTTTCACTCATGATTGTGACGAATATGATTATTGTAACTGTGAAGAATTTCAACATTTTCCTTAATTCGCAATTATCCTTTAGACGGAAGTCCGAAGACGGAAGACCGGGAGTTAAGCCCAAGTCAGATTCCGTCTCCCGTCTCCCGACTCCGCCTTCCGTCTCCCATCTCTCAAAAAACTGAGAGTGTAAAACATTTCAGCATAGTTATTTGTTCATGTTTCAGTTTCATACCCTGAACTATGCACAAAAAGCATGCGCAAAATTATTCTGGTACAAATATTGTTTATCTGAGGAAAATTATATTTTTGTTTTTTATTAAAGGAAGATCGATCTATGAAAAAATTTGCTGTATTACTTGTTATAGCCTTCGTTTTGGTTCTGGTGGTCAGTTCCTGCAACAAAAAGGAATGTCCTGCATACTCCAGGGCCAGTTCAGAGCAGACTGGCCGGAATATCTGATTTTGCCTGACATATACTATTATTTCTGTTATAAGCAAGGGGAATGAAGAGACTGCTTATAATACTTTTTTTGCTTGGAACCGGTGTCGCCATCTTTGCACAGGGTGATATCGATCAGCAGCAAAAAGTTTTTTTCCGCAATGAAAGATCATTTGGTATTCTGCTGAATACTGACGGAATAGGTATAAGCTACAGGGCAGCAAAAAGAATTGATTACCTAAACAAGAGGATTATAGAAGTTGATGCCGGAACTCTCAAAAGCCCAAAGGAGTACCGCCAGAGGCTTGTGCAGGGACAGGGGAGCGCATATGTATTCGGCAAGCTCAATTCCACTTTTTACCTCAGGGGTGGCTATGGTCACCAGCATGAAATATACAGCAAGGAAGATTTCGGAGGCATAGCTATCCGGTTCTTCTATTCTGCCGGTCCGGTTTTTGCAATTTATAAGCCTATTTATTACAAGGTTTTGTATCCGATCCCGGGCAGCCAGGACCTTCAGGTAGTCGAGGAAAAGTTTGATCCCAATGCAATTGCCTCGCCATACGAGATTTATGGCCGGGCGTCATTCACAAAAGGGTTCAATGAGATTAAGTTCATGCCGGGGCTGTACGGCAAGGCAGGTTTCAATTTTGAGTACAGCAAGGAAGACAGGGCAATTCATGCCATTGAGATAGGTGGAGTGGTGAACGCATTTCCGAAAGAAATTCCCATCATGGCGATAACAAAGAACAAGAAATATTTTTTCTCTCTCTTCGTCAGTTACAGGTTCGGGATGATAATGGATCCGCTGCATCCGGAAACGAACCGGTTCAGAAACATTTTCAAAAGAAGCAGGCGGGACGATACTCAGCAATACGATCAGTACCAGCAATACCCGTACTGAGCAGGATAATCTCTAAATTTGGATTGATCTCATCTTTTCGGGAGTCTGGTCCTGTCCCTTATTTTTTAAAGGGGAGGGTTGGCTGGATTTATGCAAAATATTTCTCAACATCACATTGTTAATTATTTCACAGCTCTTTCCTAATTATTGACACCATTCCTGTTTGGTGTTTCATGGAAATCATTAATTTTGCGTTTCGAATTATTAACTAACTGATACAGAAATGTCAAAGATTAAAGTTGCTATCAACGGGTTCGGCAGAATTGGCCGCAACGTTTTTAAAATCGCATTCGAGAGAAAGGATATTGAAATCATCGGTATCAATGACCTCACCGATACAAAAACTCTTGCTCATCTGCTGAAATATGATTCAACGCAGGGCCAGTTCCCGGGTGTTACCCATGATGCTGAAAATATAATAGTAAACGGCACCAAGATAAAAGTTCACGCTGAAAAGAGTCCCGCAAGCATACAGTGGAAAGAGACGCCTGATGTAGTAATCGAATCGACAGGTGTATTCACCTCAAAGGAAAGCCCCAAAGGCGGTTATGGCGATCACCTGAAAAACGGTGCAAAGAAAGTCATCCTCACTGTTCCGGCAAAAGACACCATCGATGCAATGATTGTTCTGGGAGTAAATGAGAAAGATCTTAAACCTGAACACAAGTGTATTTCAAATGCATCCTGCACAACCAACTGTCTTGCTCCTGTTGCAAAGGTACTGAATGACAATTTCGGTATCGAAATAGGTTACATGACAACCATTCACTCATATACCAACGATCAGAGAATACTTGACCTTCCGCATAAAGACCTTCGCAGGGCAAGATCGGCTGCTCTCTCACAGATCCCGACAACGACCGGTGCTGCCAAGGCAGTCGGAAAAGTTATTCCCGAGCTTAAAGGCAAGCTCGACGGTATCTCCGTAAGGGTACCTACCCCGACCGGTTCACTCGTTGACCTGGTTGCAGTCCTCAAGAAAGCTGCCACAAAGGAAGAGATCAATGCCGCAATGAAAAAAGCAGCTGAAGGTCCGATGAAAGGCATCCTTGAGTATACGGAAGATGAGATCGTTTCAGTGGACGTTGTTCACAATCCTGCATCTTCGATCTTTGATGCCCAGAGCACGATGGTCAATGGTACAATGGTAAAGGTTCTTTCATGGTACGACAATGAATGGGGTTATTCATGCCGCGTTGTTGACCTTATTCCGCTTGTAATGAACGTGAAATAAACGGGATTTATTAATTTTATTGAATATTGTAGAGACGTGCGATTTGCGCGTCTCTACTTTTTTTTATACGATCATCTCTATTTCAAGGGGTATGCCTGCCGTGTCGCGGTAATGTTCACCGAGCTCAAGCATGGCTTCATCATCTTCCTCATAACGCCATTTCATCCTCACCTGCTTGCCTGTACGCCTGTAACCTGTAAGTCTTTTCAGCACCTCATACAGGTATTTTGATGAACCGCTGTTGATGTATTCGAGCTGAATATTCACATCCAGGCCGCTGTTCTTCTCGAAATGAACAGTTATCCAGTCTTCGAGCCTCCTGAATATACTTTCAGGATTTTCAGGTATCGACCTTCCTGCAATCTCGAGCCTGTTGGCGCCGGGGTAATATATTATTCCCGGACAATTTTTCAATTCTTCCTGAATGACAATTTTTTCCATATCAGACGTATTATTCATATCTTAAAGCTTCAATAGGATCTATGTTGGCAGCTTTAACGGCCGGTGCATAACCGGATACGACCCCCACGACGAAGCATACAAAAATTCCGGTAAACACCCACAGCCAGGGTACAACAAAGCTCGATTTAAGAAGGCTCGAAACCGTGTTCCCAATGATTATCCCGAGGATGATTCCAAGTATCCCTCCCATCTGTCCTATCAGTACAGACTCAAAAAGGAACTGGTATTTGATTGTACGGGGTTTTGCTCCCACAGCTTTTCTGACACCTATTTCGCGTGTCCGTTCGGTAACAGATACAAGCATGATGTTCATAAGGCCAACTGCTGCTCCGAATAATGTGACAATGCCGATAAGTGTTGCAGCCATCGTGACGTATTTTATGTTTTCCAGGAGCAACTTCAGGATGCTGTCGCTTTTGGAAATATTAAAGTCCGACTGATCGCGCGGATTAAGGTTTCTCACTCTCCTGAATACTGCTTCAGCTTCACCTGACATCACATCAAGATCGACCGGGTTCAGAGGCATTACCGTAATATTGAAATTCATATTGGGCCTCGAGAAATACTCACGAGCGGTGCTGACAGGCATAAAACAGACGTTATCGCTGCTCATTGCACTCGAGCCCTTGGCCTTGAGCACACCGGCAACAACAAGCTTCAGTCCTGCAACGGTTATCTCCTTATTGACAGGGTCCACACCTGCCGGGAATATATCCCTCGCAACATCAGACCCGACAAGAACGAGACGCCTGGTATGCAGAATTTCATCCGGACTGAAGTTTCTGCCTCGCTGAAGCTCATATCCTGACACCGAAAGGTAATTCTCGTCAACGCCGGTAAGGCCAACATTAGGGTTTGTCTCTTCGGAACCATATTTTACTGTTGCCAGGGAAGATGCGTTAAATGATACTGAGACAAGGGCTGCTTCAGTAAAAGCCTTTTTGAATTCGGTCGATTCCCTGTATGATATCCTGGAGTAATTGCGGTTCCTGAGCTTACTGTTTCCTATCTGGACATTCATTCCACGTGAGGTGATCGTGAATGTGTTGGCCCCCATCATTGTAAACTGGTTGGTGAGGGAGGACTTGATAGCATCGATGGCTGTGAGGATACCCACCAGCGCCATTATGCCAAATGCAATGATGCTCATGGTAAGAACGGCCCTCAGTCTGTTCGATTTTATTGCTTTCAGAGCTATCCTCACATTCTCAAAGAAAACCCGTGACTTCATTCAAGTTTTGTATCAGACCGACAGTTAAACAAAAAAATAAAATTACACTTTTTTGAAGATAAAATAAAAAGTGAATGGCAAAACCCGTGGAATATGTATTAAGGTACAGATAAAATATTGGTTATCTGATGGTTGTTCATCATAAAATAATTTCATTTTCACTCAAAAAAAATTTGCATAACTAACATTTTCGTTTTATATTTGAAGTATTGAAATGATAATATTAAATCTGACTGACAATGAGAGAACTCACTAGGGCCGAAGAACAGGTAATGCAGGTTCTTTGGAAGCTCAAAAAAGGATTTGTCAAGGATGTTCTCGAACATTTTGACGAGCCAAAGCCTGCATACAATACTATCAGCACGATCATCAGGATACTTCAGGACAAGGGTTTTGTTGATCACAAGGCTTACGGCAGGACCCACGAGTACTATCCGCTGATCTCAAAAAGCGATTACTCAAAGGCGCACCTGAATAATTTTGTCAATGATTACTTTTCAAATTCCTTCGGGAAAATGGTAAGCTTCTTTGCAAAAGAAAAAGGAATATCCGTCAGGGAGATGGAGGAGATTATGAAGATAATGGAAGGTGAAGTTAAGAAGCAGAAGACTGCAAAATGAACGAATTTGTGATATATGTGGTTAAATCGGCAGTCTACCTGATTGCTTTTTACCTTGTATATCTTTTATTACTCAGGGAGGACACTACCCATACACGCAACCGGATATATATCCTGCTTTCGTTCGGCGCATCGATTCTCCTGCCTCTCATTGAAATACAGACCAGGAAGCAGAATGATCTCCAGTCTTTCGGAATGGTGCTTTCTGATGTGCTCGTCACAGCTGACCGCAGTGAGCAGAAAATAGCAGGCTTACAGATATCTGATCATTTTCTTCATACAATATATATAATTGGTGTGATTGTCTGCATCATCAAGCTTATCATCGATTTTTCAAGCGTTGTATGGATGATCCTCAGTAAGGGCAACGGGAGCCGTATAATTAAATTTAACGGATTCGGAACAGCCGGATTCAGTGCGCTCGGATTCATTTTCATCAACACCCAACTTACTTCCGAGGAGGCAGGAAATGTCATCAAGCATGAAAGCAACCATCTGAAGCAAAATCATTATATCGACATTATCCTGATGGAGTTCATCGCTGCATTCCAGTGGTTTAATCCTGTGATGCATCTCATGAACAGGGAACTCAGGGCAATTCATGAGTACCAGGCGGACCAGGGCTGCCTCGATGCAGGGATTCCGGTAGTCAATTACCAGAAGCTTATTTTCAACCAGATCTTCCGTTCAAAAGCATTCGAGCTTACAAACAGCTTTACCAATCCGTCCCTTATCAGGAAAAGGATGCTGATGATGACAAAAAAAAGATCCTCAGAGCTGTCCAGCTTCAAGGTGCTTTCCGTTATACCTGTCACAGCGCTGCTCCTTTTTTCAATCTCTGCAAAACCGAATCAGGAAATAATTCTGAATAATAATGCCAATATCGTCACGACAATACAGGATATTCCCGAAGATCCCAATGAGGTACCTTATACAATAGCGGAAGAGATGCCGGTCTTTCCGGGCGGCGATGCTGCAATACTCAGGTACATTGATGAGCATATTGACTATCCTGAAAATGCAAGACGGAACAATATTCAGGGGCGCGTTATCGTAAGGTTCTGTGTTACGAAAACAGGAAGTATCAGCCGGGTAAGCGTGCTGAAAAATATTGATCCGGAGCTTGATGCAGAAGCCGTGAGGGTTGTCAAGACCCTTCCTCCCTTCACTCCCGGAAGGCAAAAAGGTGTCCCGGTGTCGGTATGGTATCTCCTGCCAATCACTTTTTCACCGGAATGAGCTGCTAAAACCGAAAACATTACTTCATCAGTTCAATTCATACACTTACAAAAAATCTGTGCTGCAAGGCCGGATTTTTTGTAATTTTGCATCTCCACCTTTACTGAATGATGAATCTTGAAAAAAGAATAGAAACCTTTGCTGCCCTTGGAATGGTCCTCCGTAATTCCCTGAACGGAAAGGATGATCGAAAGCTTAACGGCATCATTGAAAACCAGCAGTTTAAAAATCACTGGTTCACGCCTGATAATGTCAGGTTTGCCATTGAGGCAATTGCTGCCGAGCTTACCGAAGAGAATCTTCTGAGGTGGACTTCAGCTTACCCGGTTCTGAGGGAAGAGTCCAAACCGGTAAATGTCGGGCTCATATTTGCAGGAAATATCCCAATGGCAGGGTTTCATGATTTCCTCACGGTTCTGATAAGCGGCAACAGGCCGGTGGCAAAAACCAGTTCAAAGGACCCCGACCTCATACCCTGGATGGCTGATACGCTTACGGCCATTAATCCTGAATTTGCGGGATATATTGAATTCACGTCAGGAATACTCCGGGGGTTCGATGCTGTAATTGCAACTGGCAGCAACAACAGCTCGCGCTATTTCGAATATTATTTTGCAAAATACCCAAATATTATTAGAAAGAACAGGAACAGTGTTGCAATACTTCGCGGGGATGAGACCCCGGCCGAGCTGACTGGTTTGGGAAAGGATGTATTCTCATATTTTGGACTTGGATGCAGGAATGTTTCAAAAATATATGTTCCTGAAGGCTATGATGTATCAGAACTGGAGAAATTCTGGAGAACGTGGTCCCATCTGAAAGACCATTCGGCATGGGCCAATAATTACGACTATAACAAGGCCATCTATCTCGTGAACAGGCAGAAATTCCACGATACAGGTTTAGTGCTGCTGAGGGAGGATCACAGGATGGCTTCACCGGTCTCCGTGCTTCATTATGAATATTACAGCAATGAGCCAGATGTTTACAGGGAAACAGAACGGCTGAATGACAGCATTCAATGTATCGCGGGAAGAAATCATATTCCGTTTGGCCGTACTCAAATGCCTCATTTATGGGAGTATGCAGACGGAAAAGACACTCTTGAATTCCTGCTTAAAAAAAATTTAGCCGGAATATTGTAATCTAAAAAATATTATATTGCGCCAATTGAATTAATCAATGTCATGGTATACAAATTTGTAGTTTTATCGGATGAGGATGAGTCGTTTGTCAGGGAA
>DATGWQ010000106.1:0-3231 GCA_035299385.1 Bacteroidales bacterium
GTAACCCGACAGGGAGGCCGATTTTCATCGCCGGGGGTGCTCTTTATCCCCGAGCATGGCCAGTTATACCAAATACTACTAAAATCATGTATTATAGAAGCATTTAATATGGAGAAATAAACATGTGCCGAGTGTTTAAACTTGAAGTAGTAGAGTCACCAGAAACTCTAGAAACTTTGCTCAAACAAGAGAAAGATGTCCGTCGACGTGAGCGATTACAGTTGCTGTACTGGTACAAAACAGGCCAAGCGAAGACTCGACAAGCGTTAGGGAAATTATTAAATCGAAGTCAGTTTGCCATCGGCCAATGGATCAACATTTACCGCCGCCGAGGCTTAAACGGTTTACTTCATCTCAATTATCGCGGTGGTAATTTAGCATCTTCGATTTCAGCGGAAATTCAATGTCAATTAAAAGAAAAACTGGCCTAACCGGAGGGGTTTGCCAGTTATAAAGCCGTCCAAGTTTGGCTCCAAGAAAAGCATGGCTTGGAGGTCCCTTATTCAACCGTGTTCGGGACCGTTAAATACCGGCTTCGGGCCGATCTCAAAGTCCCTCGACCGTATGCCGTTGATCACGATCCGGACGCGGTTGAAGAGTTTAAAAACTAGGACAGCAAACTCGGCTGGAGAACAGGAATAACTGGGGTTGTTCCCGTCCCTCTTTTCATGAAGAGGCCCAAAAATCAGTGGACTGCTGCCTCAATATGGCACGTGAACGCCCATGAAGATCTGGAAAAGGCATCATTCAAGCTGAGTTTGCCATCTTAGTTAAAAAAAATTAGGGTGGTAAACTCAGCTTGACTAAGCGCTCTTCCAGTTTCTGAAGGTAAGCGTCGGGATCCCGCCGAAACCGCCGGCCCAGGATCCGCGGGAGCCGCCGTTGCTTCAGCAAGGCACGCTTGGTACGCCACCGCTCGAGGTTGGTGGGCACCAAGTCGGCCGCGGTGAAACGGTGTGTCCGGCTCGCCACCGCCGCCGGTAGGCGCGTCGCCCCGCAGACCACTAAGCTGGCCGGGGCGTTCTTCTGACCGGTCGCGCGGCGAAGTTGATGGCGCACGCCGCCAAATAACTGCTCCAGGTCGTGATCCGTACGGGGTAACCCCGCGACGTCGTAGCAGGGGAACACCTGGGTGCCATAGCTGGCGGTGACCTTGGCCAACTCCGCCGCCATCCGCTGCAGCTCAGGGGTCGGGGTCGCTTCCTCGTGGATATCGGCTAACAGGACGGCATACCGGGCCTGCACCGTGGCGCTGTCAGCGCCGTCGGGGTTGGCTAAAATTTGTGCGGCTTCGTCCAACCAGCCCTGGGCAATCACCAGTTCTGGCCACAGCGGTGCCGTCGCTTCCAAGCCCCGATGGACGCACGGCTGCAACCGGTTCAGGGGCGCGGCCCCCCCCCTTTTGAAGCCACCCGGTTCAGGCTGGCCTCGATCGTGGTTAACCGCTGCTGTAATTGAAGGCCACCCGCCGCCAAGGGGGGGTGGCCGGTATCACTGAGGGCGCCTCGGACCGCCGCACAGTAGCCGCGGATGACATCGGCCTCCGGATCGGTGCGATCCTCGACCTGGCGTTCAATGACACGCACGCCCCGGACCCGCTTCCGTAATTCTTTCTGGGCATGGCGGTCGGCTTCCCAAATGGGCCGGCCGGCTTCACGCAGGTAATGGAACTGACATAATTGATGCGGGACCCCCGGCAGGACACCGGCTACGGCTTGGCGCACGGCGAGTTGACCATCGCTGATCACCCCCTTGACCGGTACCCCCTCCAGCCCAACCAAGGCCTCGCGCAGCAAGCCACTCAGGTCCTCTTGGCCTGACACCAACAAACTGCGGGCGGCCAGAATTTCCCCTGACAACACCTCCCGGACCACCCATAACACTTCATGGCCCTTGTCCGGTTGCAGTCCATCCAGCGCCAGGATCAACCGTCCCTGCTGGCGTAACGCCGCCCGCCGCGCTGGCGCCTCCAGCGCCACGCTCACCAACTCCTCATGGCGCGCCAAGAGGTGATCGACAGTACGGGCGGCGATCACCACCCCCTGTATCTGTAAGTCCCGATGAATCTCGGGCAGGCTGCACGTGTCCTGATACCGCTGCGCCCCAATCCAAGCGATCACGTCCAAGCCAAACTCATGATGCGGTAGCGCTAACCGCCCTTCCTGTTCCGGCCGGTACGGCCGGTGATACCACCCACAGGCCGGATTCACACACCGGCGAACTTGCAAGGTCACCCCGATGACCGCGTCTAACGTGGTGATCTTACGAAAGTTCTCATAAGCAAACCACAGCGGTCCCTCACACACCGGACATCGTTGGTTGAGACAGCTCAACACCAGAGTTTGCGTCGGGGGTGGACGCGGCGTGATTCTGGCCATGGCGTATTTCCTCGGCTTGGCTTTCCAGCCACTACACCCGATTAGACCGTCTAGCCGAGTTTACTATCCTAGAAAAAAACGGTGCCCGCCAGCCTGAATGAAATAGCAAGTCCTTGTTTAGAAAGATATTCTAGGATTCGTTATTGGATGCAGGACGAAAGTCGATTTGGCTTGAAGACGATCACGCGCCGGCGGCTTACCCGGAAAAAAGTCAAACCCCTGGTTAAGGTACAATGGCTGTTTAAAGCCTTCTATTTGTATGGAGTGGTAGAACCATTGACGGGTGAGTGCATGATTCAAAACTATGACCGAGTCAATACCGAAAATTTTCAGCAATTTCTCAATGATTTTTCGCAACGGTATCCGACTGATTTCCACGTCATTCAAACTGACAATGCACGCTTTCACTGTGGGAATGAGCTGATGATGCCGGATAATGTGATGCTCCTTTATCAACCCCCGCATAGCCCTCAAGTGAACTCATCCGAACAATTATGGGACTGGGCTAAAGGCGAAACTGCTAATCAGCTTTTTCCTAATTTAGAGGTTTTGAAGAAGACGCTCAATCAGCTTTTCTTATCTAAGCCGAAAGCTTTCTTTGCCTCGTTAACCCGCAGGAATTTTATCTTCGATGCCCTTCAAAAAATTGGTATGTTACCGGATACCGCTTAAAGTAGTATTTTAGTACCATTTGGTATTAGTTCCTGGAGAACTCCCCATACTCCCGGATGAAATCATGTTCACCGACTATTATCGTAGATGCCATCTCGAGTCAATTGTTGGCATCGACAAGTCATCATTGACAGGATGCCTGTTATCTCGACCGTTATCGATACCCGCCTACACCGTCAAG
>DATGWQ010000107.1:0-2636 GCA_035299385.1 Bacteroidales bacterium
GATTCTCTTCCGTTGCGCAGGAGAGAGAAATCAATATTAACACCATTTGCCCAGAGATATCCCAGCGAGCTTATGATCCTGGTTCTCTCATCAGCTTCATCTTTCTTCCCAAGCGAGGATATTACGGCATTTTTGTTGGACACATCGGGGTTCTGCCGTGCCAGGCCTGTGAGATGTGTCTCAGGGCCGACCTCGAGGAAAACAACATTCTCGCCCTCAGCTATTGTCGATATGCCTTTCCTGAACAGGACAGTGTTTCGCAATTGCTGTGCCCAGTATCTTCCCGATACCGCCTGTTCATCAGTAATGAGCTTGCCGGTGAGGCAGGAAATAAATGGAATTTCGGGAGCCTTCAGCTGAAAACTGTCGACGAAGCTTTCAAATTCCTCCATAACAGGCTCGAAAGCCGAGGAGTGAAATGCATGTGAAGTATTCAGCTTGATATATTTCATCCCGTGCTTGTCGAGCACAGACTTGACTCTTTCTTCGGAATCCTGGGGGTAAGATATTGTACATTGATTTCTGGCATTATCCGCAGCTACTTCAAAATCACTGCATTCCAGCTTTATAAGATCGGCGGCGCTGCAGCGTACGGCAAGCATCTTTCCTCCGGGCATCTTCTGCATGAGCGAGCCTCTTCTAGTGACGATCCTGAGCCCGGTTTTCATATCAAAGACGCCCGAAAGGCATGCAGCCGCATATTCCCCGATGCTGTGACCGATGAGGTAATGAGGCTTTATCCCCAGTTCATAATAAAGCTTTGCCAGTGCATATTCGACGATGAAAAGAGCCGGCTGTGTAATACCTGTCCGGGCAAGCTGAACGGCTGAATCGTCTTTTGCATCAAACAATATCTCTTTAAGATCCGTTCCTGTTTCGGACCTGAAAATATCGAAGCACTCATCGAGAATTTTTCTGAAGACCGGAACAAATTCGTAAAGCTCTTTCCCCATACCGGGATACTGTGCTCCCTGGCCTGAGAACATGAAGACGATCCTGCACTCCTGGTCAGCTGACTTGATAACAGGGCTGAAACCTGAACCTTCTTTTATTCCTTCAATATTCCTCGCCACACAAAAGCTTCGCAATGGCATGTGTGTCCTTCCTTCCTGGAGTGTGTGGGCAACATCGCTGAGATCGATACCGGGTCTATCGACAAACTGTGCCAGATCCCTCTGTCTTGCTGCAAGAGAGTCTTCCGACTTTGCCGAAACCGGTAACAGGTAAGGCATGACAGGTTCAGCTTTAACGGCAGAAAGTGTTTCGGGAGGCTCTTCGATTATAACATGTGCGTTTGTACCGCCTATTCCGAAAGAGCTTATGCCAATGATAAGAGGGTCTTTTTCATCCCACTTTTTAAGCTTTTCCTGGACATAGAAAGGAGAATTTTCAAAATCGAAGTTCGGATTTGGCTTTGTGAAATGAAGTGTCGGAGGTATGATCCTGTGATAAGCCGACAAGCATGATTTGATGAAGGATGCAACACCTGCTGCTGCATCGGTGTGGCCTATATTGCTTTTAACCGATCCAATACCGCAGAATTGTTTTTTCCCGGTGGAACCTGAAAAGACCCTGTTCAGCGCTGTGAGTTCGACGGGATCGCCAAGCTGTGTTGCAGTGCCATGGGCCTCGATGTAACCGATCTGCAGCGGGGATACTCCGGAGAAAGACTGTGCCATCATTATGGCGTTAGCCTGTCCTTCTACCGAAGGCGCTGTATAGCTCACTTTAGTGCTGCCGTCGTTATTTAATGACCAGCCCCTCACAAGGGCATATATCCTGTCGTGATCGCGAAGCGCATCTTCCAGCCTTTTCAGCACTACCACCCCTACGCCATTACTGAACACGGTGCCATTACCTTTTTCATCGAAAGGACGGCACCTGCCATCCGGCGAAGGTATTGCCCCCTTCTGGTATATGTACCCGCTCTCCTGCGGAACAACTATGCAAACACCTCCGGCAATGCAAACATCGGATTCATATGAGAAAAGGCTCTGGCATGCAAGGGAAATTGCAACCAGGGAAGTCGAACAGGCAGTCTGAACATTGACAGCCGGCCCACGGAGGTTGAATTTATATGCTGTTTTTGTGGGAATAAATGCTGCATCATTTCCTGTAAGGATCTGGAATGATTCCGTTGTCCTCAGCCGGATATAATTTTCGAGCTTTGACCTGTCCCTGAGTATGTTATTAAGGAGGTAGGTATTTATATAGCCTCCTGCAAACACGCCTATTGAACCGTGGAAGCGGGAAGGGTCGCAACCGGAGTCTTCCAGCGCGTTCCAGGCCGTTTCAAGCCACACACGGTGCTGCGGGTCCGTTCCGGCTGCTTCATTCGGCGTCATTCCGAAAAAAGCGGGGTCGAATTTGTCAATATCATTCAGTATACCCCGTGCCCTGACATAATCCGGATTTTGCCTGAGAGCTTCGAAATCGTTTTCATATCCTGCAAGCTCATCATCGATAAAATGCCTGATGGTATCCTTACCATCCACCAGGTTGTTCCAGAACTCATTGATATCTGATGCTCCCGGAAACCTGCAGGCCATTCCGGTTACAGCTATTGCCTGATTATTGCTCATGATATTAATTGGGAGATCCTGTTCTCTTCTGACGAAGCACGCTGAAAGCCTGTT
>DATGWQ010000108.1:0-5472 GCA_035299385.1 Bacteroidales bacterium
GAGACCTTTTCCTTCTTCGGATCATACGAGTTCTGTCCAAGGTTATTCATAGAGAAAAGCCCGTATCCGCGTGCATGGGAATAAGCCGGGTAGCCCGGGTTCTTCGGATGATCGAATATGCCGAAAGTAGTCAGAGCGCCATCCTTCGTACCCGAAAGCAGCACCCATTCCTCCCTGGTACCCCAGACCTTTTCACCTGTCAGTCCTGATGCGGAAGTGTACATTCCGGTAACGCCGGTGTTATCTGTTGCTTTTACTGTTGTGGGATTGCCTTTCTCGTCAGTAAAGATCAGCGATTCGTTTGAAGGCATTTCAAAGGCACGGTCCACCCTGATGGCAAACATGCCTTCCTTATTGTCTGTTATCACAACCTTATCGTTGAGTGCAGTCAGTGTTGAAATATGATCAACCGTCCTGGTGTTCTTGTCACCGGAGAAAACGTATGTGGTTTTTTCGACAAGAAGGGTGTTTTCCTTATTGTCTTTCCATTCCGAGGTAACCTGCAACGTCGCGGCCTTTCCGCTCTTCACTTTATCGACGCTCTTAACTACAATATGGCCGTAAGCATCCTTTTTTCCGGCAGGGATTGCCGATGAGTTGTTCCAGAAATCGAGCCCGTTCACATTGCCGTGATTGAACCATAACCCTATATGATGCGGGTGATCGATTCTTTCGCCTTTTCTCGGCTCAAGCGGGAAGCCTCTTGTTATAACAGTTCCGTTGGGCGCATATACCGGGAACAGGAACGGTTTCTCGAGATTGGAAGGGTACTGGTATGATGTGAACAGCTTCCCGTCAATCATAACATCGACCTTATGCTTGTCGTCGACTCTTACAAGAGTCACCTTGGACGTTTGTGCAAACGTCTGAGTAACTAGTAGTATAACTAGAAATAGTGATGAAATTTTTTTCATAAATCGAAATATTGAATCTTGAACTTTGAACATTGAACTTAATACTGGAATACCTTACCGCCTGCAAGAACTTCCTGCTTTGTCTCGTCGAATGAAGCCTTCTCGCCTGTCCTCAGAGCAGCCGTACACATAATGCATGCAGTTGCGTGATTATAACCGGCAACCACGTCGGCATTCGGTTTCTTCCTGCTGCGGACACATTCCATCCAGTTCTTCATGTGGGCAACTGTCATCGGGTCACCGCCGGTATTTGCAGATGTTTCCACAGTCACGCTCGGAAGATTGAAAGGCTGCAGAAGGTTAGCCTGCATATTCATTTCCTTTGCGTACCTGTCCTCGAGCCCGCCTTCAGACGTTATCTTGTTGGTGTCGAGATTCAGCATTCCACCGTTGGAATAATAGTATTCCTTGGTTCCCCCGGCTGAATTGGTGAATCTTGATGAATAGACAACCTGGAATGAAATGTCAGGATTTTTCGGATGAACATATTCCATAACCGCTGTCATTGTATCATAATTTGAACGGCCGTCTTTCCAGAGGTAGATGCCTCCATTGGCGGCAACTGATTTCGGATGGGATATCCCCGTGAACCAGTGTACCGTATCGATCTGGTGAGCCATCCACTGACCGGGTATTCCGGAGGAATATGGCCAGAATAATCTGAATTCCAGATATTTCCTTGGGTCAAAATTTGTCTTCGGACGGTTGAGCTGGTATCTTGTCCAGTCAGTATCTGCTTCCTTGAGCTTCGGAACTTCATTCGGTCTTCTCCATCTTCCGGGCTGGTTCACGTTCCATGTCATCTCGACCATTACGATCTTGCCGAACTTGCCTGAGTTAAGGTATTCGTTTGCTGCAATATAGTTGGGGGCGCTTCGGCGCTGCGATCCGATCTGTACGATCCTGCCTGATTTTTCGACAGCCTGGCGTGCGGCGCGGGCATCAGCCATTGTTTCGGCAAAAGGCTTTTCGACGTATGCATCCCTGCCCGCCTCAACTGCCTGTTTGCAGTGCAGAGCATGCTGAAAATCCGCGGTGCTTATGATGACTGCATCGGTGTCTTTTGCATCGAAAAGCTCATCGTTATTCCTGTAAGCCTTAAGGTTAATGCCTCTCTCCTTATAGAAAGCAACAGCGGCATCGCGGCGCATGTTCCATATATCGGATACTGCGACGAATTCAAAATTCTGTTCCTTAGCCATAGAAAGGAAAGCAGGTGATAGCGCTCCTCTGAAACGGTCGGAATATCCTACAATTCCAACACGCACTTTGTCATTTGCGCCAAGTACGCGCGAATAGCTCCTGGCTGTAAGTGTGAGTCCTGCAGCTCCCATGGCTGCTTTTTGCACAAATTCTCTACGGGTCGACATAATAAGATTTGATTTAGTTAGAAATCAGGTTTATGGAGATTTTATCCAAAGATAAAAGAATTCCGACTCATTTAAAATGAACAGCTGCCTTTAACCTTATTTAACTTTTGAATTGACTATTTTAGTTTCCCAAAAAAGAACCTGATTATGAGGCGTAGAATTGCTTTACTGCTGAGCCTTCTCTCTGTTGCCGCTTTTAACCTCTCCGCACAGCCGGTCACATGGAAGCTGGTGGCCCCCGGTGTCTGGAAAGCCATAACGGGAAATCCGGAGAAATTCGACCTGCTTACAACTGCAGGCATCCATCCCAAAGCTGAAGCACTGTCAGCTATGGGGAACGCTCCATTTCCACTGCAGGCTGATAAAATTGTTTTCGAACAGGCTGACGGAAAGACTTACCTGAGGTTTCCCCTGGTAAAAAATGAGCAGATCTTTGGATTCGGCCTCAATTTCAAAACAGTCCTGCAAAGAGGAAAGATCCTCAATCTTCATGTGGATCACTATGGCGGATCAGATAACGGGCGCACACATGCGCCTGTGCCATTTTATGTCTCCGGCCTGGGTTATGGTGTCTTCGTGAATTCATCCAGGTACCTGGCAGTTTATGCGGGAACCTCGGTAAGGAAAGACAGTCCCGAAGCACCCGTTCCGCTTGACAGGAACACCGATAAGAACTGGACATCCCAGCCTTACTCGGATGCAGTTGAGATAATGGTCCCCGCACAAGGTGCTGAAGTGTATATTTTTGGAGGGCCTACGACGCTCGATGCAGTCAGAAGATATAACCTCTACTGCGGAGGAGGGTGCCTCCCGCCACGATGGGGACTGGGATTCACACAGCGTGTTCCGCGCCTGTATACTTCATCAGATGTTGAGAATGAAGCTGATCTCTTCATGCAAAGGGGCTTCCCTCTCGATTTTATCGGACTTGAACCCGGCTGGCAGAGCAAATCCTATCCGTGTACCTTTGAATGGGACAGGAATCGTTTTCCTGATCCGGCTTCATTCATTAAAACGATGAAGGACAAAGGAGTAAGGCTCAATCTCTGGACCAATCCATATATTTCCCCCGGATCGCCGGTTTACAAAGAAATCCTTCCTTATGCCGGCAGTCATACTGTATGGGGTGGAATAGTTCCGGACCTTACAATGCCTGAAGCAAGAAATATCTTATTGAAACAGGTCGATGCCGACCAGGTGAGCGCCGGCATAAGCGGTTATAAAATTGATGAATGCGATGGCTATGACAGGTGGCTGTGGCCTGATGTGGCAAAATTTCCTTCGGGAAACAGCGCCGAGCAGCTGCGGCAAACATATGGCCTTATGCTTCAGAAAATGCTCACCAACCTGTATCATAAGAAGAATACTAGAACCTATGGCCTTGTCCGGGCTTCAAATGGCGGCAGCTCATCTTTCCCGTTCGTGATCTATAACGATTATTACAGTCACGAAGATTTCATAACGGCGCTTATAAACAGCGGCTTTTGCGGTGTACTCTGGACTCCTGAAGTGCGAAGCTCCAAAACAGCGGAAGAGTGGCTGAGGAGAATGCAGACAGTAGTTTTCTCACCGATGGCCATGATTAATGCCTGGTCGAGCGGGACAAGACCCTGGTCGTTTGCGGAGGTTGAGAAAGAGGTGAAGGAATATGCACTTCTTCGCATGCAGCTGATACCCTATCTGTACAGTGAATTTGCAAAATATCATTTCGAAGGCACCCCGCCCTTCCGGGGAATGAACCTGGAACCGGGATTTGCAGCGCCGGCTTCTACTGAACAGACGAACAGCAACCTCGATGAAAATCCATACCTCGAAGCAGTGAGACGTGAAATAAAGGATCAGTACATGTGCGGCGAGTTTCTCCTCATTGCCCCGGTTTTCACTGGACAGGAAACCAGGAAGGTTGTTCTGCCAGAAGGCAACTGGTATGATTTCTACACCGGTGCATATGCGGGAAATGGTGAAATAATAACTGTTACTCCGGGGTTAGGCAAGATCCCGGTGTACGTGAAAGATGGCGGCATTATTCCTATGATGCCACCCGCGCTGCATGCACCCGGGCCAGGTCAGAAATTCGATCTTGAAATCAGGTTTTATGGTTCGAAACCGGGGAGTTACATGCTCTACGATGACGACGGTGAATCTTACGATTATGAGAAAGGCATGTATTCCTGGAGAGAAATAAAAATTTCAAAAGACAAAAAAAGGCAACTCTCAGGAACAATCTCCCGCGCAGATAAAGGGAAACCTGATAATATCGGCAAGGTGACTTTTGAGTTTATGACACGAGAATAAAAGGTATTATAATTTTTATCTTTCATTTTATTTTGATTATACTTATACTTATTATAATATATCAAATATGAAAAGATATAACATTGGCACTGTTGTCAGAACAAGCTTACTTTCAGCCGTGATAATTACAGCGTTATCCTGCACTCATAAAAAAACAAATATTACTTACGATTTTAACCAGATCCCGGACCGTTTATGGATCGGTGAAGATTTCTGGAGCGTCCCGATTGAAGACTGGCAGGTAAAAAATGGAAGGGTCGAATGCAACAGTGCTCTTCAGAACTCAAGTGTATCATTATTAACGAATGTCCTTGGTGAGACGAAGAGTGATTTCTATATCTCTGTGAATATGGGTTTGCTCAATGAAGGTACCAATGAAGGTTCTTCAGGAATAAGCATAGGAGTCCTGGCAGGAGAAGAGAAGGATGTCCGGGATGCAGTTTATTTCGGATCAGGCATCAATGCAGGGATCAACACGGATGGCCATGCTTTCCTGGGCATGTCGACCAGTGACCTGCCCGTGAATTTTGATTTCAGCGCCTTCAACATTAAGGTTGCAGGAAAATACAATTCCGGTGTTCTGACACTCGAAATGTTACTGGCAGATAAGGATGGCAATACAGTGGCAGATCTGTCAATGAAGCCTGAATCAGAGATATCAGGGATCATCCAGCTGAAGAATAATTTCAGAAATGCAAACTCAGCCAATAATGGCCCAAAGTTCTGGTTTGATGATTTCAAAATCGGAGGTTCAAAGTTCGAACATCAGCCTGAAAACAGCTTTGGTCCTGTCCTGTGGACCATGTACACCTTAAGTGACAATACACTAAAACTGAGTGCACAGTTTCCACCTCTCGGTGAAAATGACAATAAAAAAGCGGGATTGCAGATTT
>DATGWQ010000109.1:0-1606 GCA_035299385.1 Bacteroidales bacterium
AAGTGCGAAGATCGGCGACGGCCGCCATATTTCGACCCGAAGGGGAGAACGCGGCCCATATTCGCCGATCGAGCGACGGGCAGCTAATGTTTATTCTTTCATGTTTGCTTAGATCGAGCGGATGCGAGATCTCGTTTTATAGATTTCATGCATACCTAAGTGCGAAGATCGGCGACGGCCGCCATATTTCGACCCGAAGGGGAGAACGCGGCCCATATTCGCCGATCGAGCGACGGGCAGCTAATGTTCTTCCTTTCATGTTCCGTCTAATGTATGTTAGCCTAAGCATGTGATTCCGGATTCATTCTTAAAGACTTCATCTAATTTTGCGAACCAATTCGTTTAGGTTTTGTTTTAGGCCTCTTCATTATTTCACTAACTGACTTAGCTTTTACGGTTAATTGGTTGTTAATTCTTCTTAACTTCTTTCTACTTAAACATACAAGTGGACTTCTTTATTAACTTCACATTGGCATAAAGGTGATCTTGCATATGATAATAGACCTGATGATTGTGTTGATGAGAGCTTTCTTTTGTATCATGTTATTTAAATGCACCGGTTATTTTAGAAGATTAAACTGTTCGCTCTATGGGCCTATCTTATTAATTCAGTTCTTTGATCCTTTGATGTAATTAGTTCCACCTATCTGGTTCTTGGGCTTATAATGGTAGAGAGCAAAGTTCCTGCATTGTTCGTGGCAATGTTTTATTCCGTTACATGCTTTAATTCTGTTAATAGTTCCTAGTTTCTGTATAAAACTTTAGTATTAGTGTCGAGTTTATAGTTCCATTGGTCTGGTAGTGACTCTTACTAATAACTCTTTACATTGTAGGTAATTCATATGTTAGTCCCTATTAACCTTCCTCCACTAGAGTTAGTTATTCCTTTCGTATAATAACAACTTATACTGATTATAGCAATTAGGCTTTCTTAAATAAAACCCTGAACTTTATAAATAATTTATCTTTTCATTCCTTAGTACTAGATGACTGGTTGAGAAACTCTTTAAGCTTAATCTCATTGGTCCTAGGTTTATCTATATGCATTTGCTTATACAGATGCAATTTGCTAACAACTGATGTATCTATTCCAGCAAATAGGTTTCATTCAGTCTTAGCTATTTGTGGTCCTGAAGCTGGTGGATCTTTTATTCGCTGGTGTATTATTGGTGATATGCGGGCATTTATTTCTAGTCGTTTTCTTTATTGGAATTTATGCTTCTACAATTTGTAATAGCAAGAACTATCAATCTTAGATCTAACGCTATTGCATTCTCGTCACTAATAGCTATATATTCTTTAGGGCAAGCTTCTTGGCTCTTTGCTCCGAGCTTTGGAGTTAATGGTGTATTAGGAGCAGCTTTCTTATGTGCTATTCATGGTGTTTTAAAGAATACAATCTTTGAGTATGGTGACGATGCTCATGCATTCTGTGCATTTAATCCTACTCAAGCAGAAGAAACTTATTCTATGGTAACTGCCAATAGATTCTGGTCGCAAATATTTGGAGTTGTATTCTCTAATAAGCTCTGGTGACACTTATTTGTGTTATTTATACCGGTAATTGGGTTTGGTATTCCAGCTATTTGTATTAATGGATTAGCTT
>DATGWQ010000110.1:0-13427 GCA_035299385.1 Bacteroidales bacterium
CTCCTTCGTTTCAATGTACTTCTTTATTACAACAGGACCCATAAGTCCTGATTCCGGGAGATAACCCGGGCGGACAAATAAATTTGAGCTCAGCACTTTTGTACCCCTGGTCATCCTGTCACCCGCGAGCCTGTTTGTCCACTGATTAATTACCTCTATTGCGATAATATTGGCTCCTTTCTGAAGAAATCCGGTTATATCCGTTTCGAACGGAGCCTTCCAGACAAGGCCAAAGCCTTTCCCATTGAAGCTGACAGAAGCGAGATCTCCGACTTTCCCCAGGTCAAGAACGTACCTGGCATTTTCCTGAAGGAATTTTCTCGGGATCTGAAATGTTTTAGAATACCTGGCCGGACCAGAGAAAAACTTTACTCCTTCATCTTTGCTCAGCGTCCATGACTTCAGAGTATCAACAGTAATATGTTCCGGAGCTCCCAGGTTCAGCCCGAAAGCGATATCCCAGGCTCCAACGGGCACAAAAGTCTCTGAAAGTGATTCGGCAGGGAATACCTTTCTGGTGCTGGCTGCCGGCTTCCTGAAAACAATGAACTCAGATTGCCGCGGCCCCAGACTTGCCGGAATAATAGTACGCTCCCCGGTGATCTCATAGCTTGATGGTTTGATACTCCCCTCGGCAGGGTCCCAGGCTTCAGGTTCTTTTCCCTTTATCCTGAAGCTTAACTTTAAGTCTTTCGATTCATCAGATGAATTTACAATAAAATATATTTCAGCATTACCGGTTTGCCGGTGTATCCAGTTGATCTCTGACCCGAGCGGTTTTTCGTAGATGAAATCAGGCTCATTTTTTTTCACCAGGAGGACTTCTTCAAGGGGCAATCCCCAGACGATCATACCTTTCCCGTATGATCTTCTTGTCCGGCTGATTCCATCCAGGTCTCCCCACAGTTTCTTTGCTATTTCGCCGAACTGCCTTTCTGAACCAGGGTATCCTGAAAAGCCTGGTGTTCCGGCCGGTCTGGATCCGGTAACAGTTGCACCATTCCTGACCAGCTCTTCAATCTTATTCAGCACCGGCATTGTCATATGTTCAGTCTGCGGAAGAACGAGAACCGCATAGCTGACTCCACCAGGCAGAATAAGCCTGCCACTTTCAACGCTCAACCTGTTGACAAGAACATCCGCATTGATGTAGTCGTAATCATATCCTTCAGGAGGTTCAGGATTGATCCCTGTTCCCCATATCGGCATTGTTGAAGGGGCGCCTTCATCGAGAAGATAAGCTATGTCAGCAACAGGCCTGCCCTGCTGCAGCATGAATGAATTCCGCGCAAGGTACGTCATGAATGGACCTGCCTGTTCAGCCCATGTTATATTCCTGTTGATATGAGTGCCGACCATAGTATTGCCTGGTTTCGAATCGAGCGGCTGGTGGGCGGATGTATGGAATACAAACCTGTTCACCCCCTGCGTAAACCAGTAGTCGCCGATCTTTTTCAGGGTGTATGGCGATTCAAACCCGCCACCAGTGAATGATTCTGCAGCTACGATGGTTTTACCGTAAACATGGGATGCTGATGCTGCGCCTCTTATATCCTGGTAGTACATCAGCTCAGGATGCAACGCCCTGTACCAGAATTCGCCCATTGGGTAATCGACATATTTCTTGCACAGCAGTGCGTCTTCGAGTATTTCAAGAGAAACTCCCGAAGCTTCACCATACGTTTTAATTCCCTGTTTATTGAGATAATCAGTCAGAACAGCATAATGGTTTTCCGCAAACATGTCGGCCAGCGTCCTCCTGAAATCCCAAAGTACCCGGTCGCTTATGTCACCGTTACCTACAACATACCCTGTCAGGCACGGAAGAAACGGAGAGAGATCGTATCCTCGTCTCGTTTTGAATTCCTGCAGCATGTTGTCTGTCCAGTTCTGCATGCCTGCTTCCCAGCTGTCGAGCATCACACCCTGAAGGCTTTTACCGTACAATGGTCCCAGCTCCATCAGTATTGGCTCAGTGTATGATCTTATATAAGAAAGGGTATGTTCTTTACTGAGCTTGTCAACCTCATAACCCGTTCCTGCAGGAATAGCCGGCCTGTTCTTTGACCCGGTAAGGGAATACCCGAGCCGCATTATTGTCCATTCACCGGGAGGTACTTTCCAGTGGAAGATACCATCCGGGGCAAGGTATTCTGTAACATTAATAACTTGTTCAGGATTAATTGAATTAGCAACTGTTATCTCAGGTGATGATACAGGTTCATAGTTGAAAAGATGATAGAAGCCTGCCTTGTCCTCCCAGCGGTTCACCCTTGCCCCCGAATGAAATTTAATTTCATTGAACACATAAGCAGAGTCGGGCAGAGTAACTGTTTCCGCCATCACTTCTGCGGGCTTCAATGGCGCTCCTGTAAATTCAAAACGGAAGTATCTCGATGTGGTTTCAGGGAATGAGTAAGTGGCCACTTTGCCGGTCCTGTAAAGCTGCGCTCCCGGGAGAACCAGGATTGTTTTGAATCCATGCTCGCCGTCCTGGTCATTTATCGCACTCATGGTTCCGACCGGAATGCCGGCGCGGTTTGCAAGGGTGACTGCACGAACGGTAACCGGTTTACCGAAATCATATTGGATCCATACCAGCTTTTTATCGTTTCCTGAACGGATCCTGACAGTTGTGTTCAGGTCTTCATCAATCAGGGCTGAAGGATCTATCCGGCCTGCTCCGGTTGTAACTACAGGAGTAATATCTTTTATTGCATCTTCTTCAGGTTTTGAAGGAAATGCAAGCACGATACAATCTTTGTAGAACCCGGGGTCAGAATCAGGAACGCGTGCACTGCGGGAAAGATTTCTTATAGGACCTTCGACTGAGGGCGGACTGGACAGCTTCCCGTTGAATTCAGCCGGACCTGTCACACTGGTTTCGCTCCAGACAAGCTTTTTCATGGCCTGATCGGGCTTAACCCATGGGCCGCCTGTAAGGCTCCATCCCGCTGAGCTGAAGATCGTCATTTCAAGTCCGAGCCGGTCGGCTTCCGAGGCTGCATGATGCACAGCATCGAGCCATTCGGGGGAGCCGAAATAAATTTTCTTTTCCACTGCCTGACCCTGTCCGGAAGCCACATCGGCAAGCATCATCCCTCCAATGCCGACACGTTTCATCCACTCGAGGTCTTTTGTAATTCCCTCTTTGGTTACGTTGCTGTTTGTCCAGTGCCACCATGTACGAGGCATTGCTGATCCGGGCGGATTTTTGAATCCTTCCTCAAGACCTGAGCCCTGGCCATAGATCTCACTGTGGGAAAAGGAAATGATAGCAAATAAAACTGTTAAAAATCTGAAATATAGCTTTAATAAATACATAATATGAAGTATTTATATAGATCCCCTGACTGCTCAGTATATCCCATATTCCATCAGGGTTTCCCACATCGCCCAGAAGTTTTCCGGGGGTACATCTTCCTGGATGTTATGAATGGTATTGAACACAAATCCTCCTCCTGGAGCCATTATGTCAATGATCCTTTTCACTTCATCACTCACCTGCGCAGCCGTTCCCGACCTGAGTGTCGATTGTGTGTTCACCCCACCTCCCCAGAATATGAGATCATTCCCGAAATCTCTTTTAAGCTCTTTCAATTCCATTCCGGACGCAGTAAACTGGACGGGATTATAGATATCCATTCCGGCTTCTGTAAGATCCGGAAGCAGCTGCCTGACTGAGCCGCATGTATGCATAAAAATTTTAATGCCGGGCAGTTTCCTTTTAATGAATGTCCACAACAACTTGAACCGCGGTATTACTGTTTTCCTAAGGTAATCAGGATCCAGAAGAGTCGAGGTCTGGGTTCCAAGATCGTCACACTCCGCAGCGACGCTTACAATATCTGTCAGCTTTTTACTGTGAAGCCAGTCAGCAACCAGTTCCCAGTATTGAAATTTATATTCCAGCACCACATCGAGAAGCTTTTCAACTCCGGCGGGATCGAGTGCAGTGTCAAGGAACCATTCCTCATAGCCGCGCAGCCTGAGCGATGTTTCAGTGAGCCCGGCACAATTCCTGTCTGCAATGACCCCGTGTTCGCCGGCGTTTTCAACCTGTCTTTGGAGATCTTTCCGGATCAGGTCCGCATGTTTCGAGATATCAGGCTTTGAATAATTTTTCAGTCCTTCAGATATAGTCGGGAATTTCTGCAACGGAAAACTGACCTGGTTGAAATAAAAATCTTTGTCTTCATTCATTCTCCAGGTGCAGTCCCAGGCATCTGTTACCTCCAGGATGCTTCCTTTCCTGACAACAATATCCTCATAATCAGGTATTCTGCGTGCGCCAATCCTCCTGATGTCGCATTTCAGCTTACAAAGCATCTCTTCAGACGGTGTAACTATTTGCTGGATCGGATCTGCCTGGCAAGCTTCATAACCAGCTTGAAATCCTCTGTAATTCATTGCATTCACGAAAGCTTTCCGGGTAATTCCGGTGACAGTCGTTCCTGCAATATCGTAAGGGATCTTGTCAGGCTCCCGGTGTGCCAGTGCAGTATTCAGTCGTTCCCGGCTGTTCATATCCAGATGCAAAAAATTACGTAATTAATTACGTAATTAATTACGTAATTCGGGAAATACAAATGGTTTCCTGTATTCTTTCCTTGTCAGCATTGCATCAGCATCGGGGGCATTGATGAATTTCATATTCACGGGATCGAATTCAAGCGATCTCCCCAGCCTGTACGAAATATTCCCAAGGTGCATCAGGGCACATGAGTAGAAGCCGTCACGTATATCGGCATTGGCGAGCCGGCGGTCTCCTGATCTTATTGCATCGATGAATGCCTGGTAGTGATTTCCCAGGCCGCTCCCCTTTTCACCTTCCTTCCGCTCCTTCCCGTAATAAACCTGCCATTCATTCACATTTTTTGTCATGAAGCCTTTCGATCCGTAAAAAAGATTTCCGATCACATTATCGGCGCTGACCATATATGCATCCTGTTTCGGGTTGTCAGCTTTAATCCCCTCCCTGTTGGTTATCCAGTGACGAACTTCAAACTGAAGTATTTTTTTCTTATCCCCTTCAGCATTTGGATTTGGGAACTCGAAAATTGCAATCAGGTCATTGGGAGTATTCTGATCATCGTCAAACATGAAATGACCACCCATTGCAGTTACTCTGGTGGGAAGCTTTACACCGAGGCCCCATCGTGCAATGTCCATCTCATGCACTCCCTGGTTTCCCATGTCACCATTGCCGTATTCCCAGTTCCAGTGCCAGTTGTAATGAAACCTGTTTTTCGAGAAAGGTTTTTTCGGGGCAGGGCCTGTCCACAGATCGTAATCGACACCTGCAGGAACAGGTTCTTCCGGAGTTTTTCCAATGGTATCGCGCCATTTATAGCAGAGTCCTTTTGCCATGTAAACTTCACCGAGGTTCCCGCCGTGCAGATATTCTGCCATGCTTTGTGAGCACGGGTTGCTTCTTTGTTCGGCACCATCCTGAATGATAAGTTTCGAATATTTATCTGCCGCCTCAACAAGCTTCTGTCCCTCAAAAAAATTATAGCAGCAGGGTTTTTCAACGGAGACGTGTTTCCCGGCCTGGAGAGCCCAGACTGCTGCCAGTGCATGCCAGTGGTTGGGTGTGGCGATGGAGACAGCATCGACATCTTTGTCTTCGAAGCATTTTCTCAGGTCGGTATAGGTCTTTGGAGCCGCCAGTTCTTTTTTGATGAAAAGATTGTTGATCCTCTCATCAAAAAGATTGCTGTCAACATCGCAGATTGCTGTCACATTCACATCCTTAAGCTTGGTGTATTCCTGGATATGTGACTGTCCCTGCGCACGGATGCCGATCACCGCAACATTCACCCTGTCATTGGCGCCTCTCCAACTGTTGCCTGTAAGAATCATCGGGGAAATCCCGGCAGCAGCTGCGCCGGCAACTGCTTTCCTGCTGAATTCACGCCTGTTCATAATGATATCATTTAAGTTCCCTGATCTTAATATTTCTGAACCAGGCTTCATCAGCGTGGTTCTGAAGAACTATATGAGCTTTTTTCTTATCTGTGAAACCATTGATCTTGCTGAACTTGCTCTTAAGGAAAGCATCTTCAAGTTCCTTTGAGCCAAACTCATATTCGACAACTTTGATCCCGTTGAGCCAGTGCTCGCCATTACCTTTAACAATTATCCGGCTAGTGTTAAACTCCCCGACAGGCTTGAGATTGATATTCTTTGCAGGAATAAGATCATACAACGATCCTGAATACTGTGAAGGCTTGAGATTTTTATATTGCGGATCCGCATCATCGAGCATCTGGTACTCGAAGCCGAGTGCCGAGAATTCAGAGCCGTTTTGTTTGCATAATTCTTCCGATACGTTGTATTTCAGGCCGCTGTTCCCGCCCTTGTCGATCTTCCATTCAAACACAAGTTCAAAATCATTGTACGTATCTATTGTCATGAGATCGCCGTTCTCGACAGGACGTCCGTCGGGCAGCTGCTTCACGGAACTACTCTTCAGTTTTCTTATCATGCCATCCTCTACAATCCACAAACCAATGGGAACATGATCCCTTCCAAGCCCTCTCCATCCTGAAAATGTTTTGCCGTCGAAAAGCAGTTTCCAGCCTTCCTTTTTTTCTTTGGATGAAAGAGTATTGAATTTTTGAATGCTTTTATCCTGTCCCGAAGCCAGGATTGAAATCAGGATAAAAAGAGAACAGAGGCTGAATACATGTGATTTTTTCATAGGTCCGGTTTTTAGTGCAGAAAATGAACTGTCTGCATTGATGCATTAAAGATATTTTTATTTTTAAAAGATTTTCCCGAAAAAAGCAGATAGTTACCCGACAACCTCAACTTATGGATAAAAAAAAGGCAGTCATCATAGGCGCCGGCATAGGCGGGCTGGCCACGGCATCTTACCTCGCCGGTAACGGTTATGACGTTGAGATCTTTGAAAAGAACTCTGCCCCGGGGGGCAGATGCGGACGGCTGGTGCGTGACGGATACAGGTTCGACCTGGGCGCAACCATGCTGATGATGCCGGAAGTGTACAAAGAAGTCTTCGGTTCATTGGGGATCCCCTTGTTTGAAAACGGCGACATTCAGCCGCTCGATGATCTGTACAGGATATATTTCGACAACAACCAGGTCCTGGATTTTTCACCGGATAAGGCGAAAATGAAAGACCAGCTGGAAAAGATTGAAAAGGGAAGCTATGCCAGGTCAGAGGAATATGTATCAAAGGGATATGAGATCTTCAGGCTCGGCATGGGGAAACTGATAGGAAGGAATTTTTACAGCTTCTTCGAGTTCGCCAGGCCGGGAAACATAGGTTTGCTCATAAAGCTCAAGACCTACATAAACCATTGGAGCTATGCGAAAAAGTTCTTTAGCGACAAGCATCTTCTGATGGCTTATACTTTTCAGAACATATATGTCGGGCAAAGCCCTTTCAGCTCACCTGCGCTTTTCTCGATGGTTCCTGCAGCCGAGCTTACCGAAGGTTCATTTTTCCCAAGGGGTGGAATGCATTCAATTGTAGAGAAGCTGCTCGATAAAGCATTGTCGAATGGCGTAAAAGTGCATTACGGCAAGCCTGTGAAAAAGATAATCATCAACAATAAGCTTGCTCAAGGCATAATTCTTGAAGATAATAGTGAAGTAAAAGCTGATATAATTGTGGCAAATGCCGATCTGCCATATGTTTATCGCAAGCTGCTGCCGGATGAAAGGCTTTCACGCAGGATCGGGAGGATGAAATATTCCTGTTCATCCATTTGCTTTCACTGGGGACTTGACAAGAGCTATCCACAGCTTGCACACCACAATGTCTTTCTTTCGGATGGTTTTAAGGAAGGGCTTGACAGGATTTTTACCGACAAGACTGTAAGCGACACACCCAGCTTTTATGTTCATGCCCCATGCAGAACCGATTCTTCAGCAGCCCCGGCCGGTCATGAATCGTTGTCCTTTATTGTAGCTGCAGGTCATGTTGACGCGGAGAAAAAACAGGACTGGGATAAAATGAAGAGAACAACAAGGGAGTACCTTGTAAAAAGACTGAAGCAGGCAGGGCTGGAAGATATCGATGAACACATCGTTTTTGAAGCAAGTTATACGCCCGTGAGTTGGGAGAACGCGTGCAACATCACCAGGGGATCTGTCTTCGGGAGCCTGGCCCATAATATTTTCCAGATGGGATGGTTCCGTCCGCACAATCAGCATCCCCGTTATAAGAACCTGTATTTTACCGGGGGAAGCACCCATCCGGGCAATGGAATACCCAACGTCCTGTTATCTGCAAAGCTTACATCCGAAAGAATTTTAAAAAATTGATACATTTGCTCCGTAACAACCTGACCATGGCCAAGCATAAGGAGCAATTCCTTGAAAAGTACCATTCTCTCGATTTTGACAGGATAATTGATCACCCTAACATTCTTATTGCAGCGAGCTTCTGGGATGATGACAGGTATTGCGCCGCAAAATCATGCTACAAATTCATGCGGGCAATCGATGACCTCATTGACAATCACAAGACTGCACACAGGCTCATAACAGATTCAGAAAAAAAAGATTTCCTGGCCGGGGTAAATGACTGGCTGAAAATGGTAATCGTTTCTGAAGATTGCAATCCATTGAAAAAGGAGCTGATCGAAACGGTTGAAAGGTTCAGGATCCCCGTGTGGCCACTTGAAGCTTTTGCCAGGTCGATGATCTACGATATAAACAACGACGGGTTCCCCACTCTCGAATCATTTATGGAGTATTCCGGAGGGGCCTCGGTCGCACCTGCCTCGATATTCGTGCACCTGAACGGACTGCAAAGAGTGGATGGTCACTATGAAGAACCTTCTTTTGACGTAAAATGGGCTTCAACCCCATGCGCCATCTTCAGCTATTTCGTCCACATCATACGTGATTTTCAGAAGGACCAGCTTAATAACCTTTCATATTTTGCCGATGATCTTGTAGCCGGAAATCACCTGACAAGAAAAGATCTCAGGGAATTTGCCGAAGGGCGGCCTGTGAATGATGATTTCAGGCGTGTTGTGGGTGAGCTTTACAAAGTTGCGGATGAATACAGGGGAAAGACCTACCGGGTGATCAGGCAGATAAAGCCTCTGCTCGAACCAAGGTACCAGCTCAGCCTCGACATAATTTTCAACCTGTACCTGATGGTTTTCGAAAGAATTGACCTAGAAAAAGGAAAATTCACGACAGAAGAGCTGAACCCCACACCTGGAGAAACAGCCAAAAGAGTGTATGATACAATCTTAGATTTTAAAGAAGTTAAACGCAAAGAACGCAAATTGAAAGCCGCAAAGAACGCAGAATATTGATTTCAAGGAAAACTTTTGCGCCCTTTGCGTTTTTTCTTTTGCGCTCTCTGCGTTAAAATGGCTTTTCAATTATCCTTCCAGCTTCCACCCATTCCTATATTCATTCTCAATGTACTTGTTGGCTTTCGGCAAAGAAACTTCAAGCTTCAAAGGATCGAATGAAAGGATCTGGCCGTTAAGGTCATCCCTCAGATCCGGTCTTAACGGGATATTCCCGAGCAGAACCGTTTCAGTGAGCGGGCCTGCCCAGTCAAAATTGGAGCCGGCGGGTTCTCCTCCCTTGCATGCGAGTATCCACTCCATCTCATGTCCCGGTGATGATTTGATATATGGATCAGGCTTTTTGTAGGAATCCCTCAGCGACCTGGGATAGATCACATCATTGAGGATGTTTCCCTTTTCGCCGATGTACAAGGTTCCGCCGGTACCCATTTTACCGCCTTCTTCAAGTTCGCGTATGATTGGCGGCCTGAGGCCTCCGTCATACCAGGTCAGCAATACAGCGGGCATCTTTTCACGTGCCGGGAACTCGTATGTAACCATCGATCCCAGGGGATAAGTTTCATTATTCACAAGAGTCGAAACAGCCTGGAAATTTGTCGGGTATTTGAGCTTAAGGGCTCTGAAGATCGGGTCCATTCCATGGCAGCCCATGTCACCGAGAGCGCCGGTCCCGAAATCCCACCAGCCGCGCCAGTTGAAAGGATGGTATGAAGGATGGTAAGGTCTCATAGGTGCCGGACCGATGAAGAGATCCCAATCCAGGGTCTGGGGAACTGCAGGAGTGTCCTGAGGCCTCTTTACACCCTGGGGCCAGTATGTTTCCGACAATCCCCTGTTGGGCCTGTCGGTCCAGATATGAACTTCACGGATCGGCCCGACAGCGCCGTCCCAAATCATTTCGCGTAAACGCCTTGGTCCGTCGGCAGCCTGCCCGCCGTTGCCCATCTGGGTTGCCACCTTGTATTTTCTTGCGGCTTCGGTGAGAATTCTTGCCTCTTTTATTGTATGTGTGAGCGGTTTTTCAGTGTACACGTGCTTGCCCCTACGCATTGCCTCAAGGCTTATGATTGCATGTGTGTGATCGGGAGTTGCGATGATGACGCCATCGATGTCTTTATCCTGATCAAGCATTGCACGGTAATCTTTGTGTCTTCTTGCTTTCGGGTATGCGCTGAAGATCTTCTCCACCCTGGGGCTCCAGTCGACGTCGCACAGGGAGACTATGTTTTCGGTTTTTGACACGACAGAGATCACTCCTGCTCCCCTGCCGCCTATTCCGACACCGGCAACATTGAGCTTGTCACTTGGAGCCCTGTGGCCAAGACCGGAAACAACATGGTTCGGAACGATGGTGAACCCGGCTATTGCAGCAGCAGAAGTTCCTATAAATCTTCTGCGGCTTAAGAATTTTGATTTATTCATTTGAAGAGGATTAAGGGTTATGAAAGGTTTGTTTCATGCAATTTAATAAAAAATTATATGACATAAACCTTTCTGCCCTTTGTGTGAACCCTGGAGCCAATAACCATAAAAGACACAAAGTACCTCACTAAGGACACAAAGGAGCTTCAGAAAGAATAAAGCCCTCAACTGAATAATTTTATTATCTTGAAGAAAAAAAATAACAATGAAGAAGTTTATTCTCTGGTCAATCATTCTTTTGTTTTCAGCGGATGCTCCGGCACAGTTCATGATCGGCGTTGCCAAAAAGAACATTACACCAGCCGGCCCGATATGGCTCTCGGGGTATGCTGCACGCAGGAAGCCATCCGAAGGGGTGCTGCAGGACATCTGGGCCAAGGCTCTCGTCATCGAGGGGAAGAAGAACGAAAAACTGCTCATTCTTACAACAGATCTTATCGGGTTGACCCATGAGATGTCACAATACATCTTTGACGCGATGAAATCCGAATACGGTTTCGAAAGATCCCAGGTACTCCTCAATTCCTCCCATACCCATTCCGGTCCGGTAATATGGCCCGGCCTGGCTGTGATGTACAACCTTGCTGACTCTGACCTTATGAAACTTGTAAGCTATAATCAGAAACTGAAGAAGGACCTCGTGGATGTTGCCGGGGAGGCAATCGGGAAAATGGAAAAAGGCAGGATTATGTCTGGCCACGGCACCGCTGATTTTGCAATAAACAGGCGGCAGCAAACGGAAAAGGGAGTGTCTATAGGGCTTAATCCTTCAGGACCTGTCGATCATGACGTGCCGGTAGTGAAGTTTATATCTGATGACGGGAGTATAATTGCTATACTCTTTGGGTATGCCTGCCATAATACTGTCCTTGACGGATATGAAATCTGCGGAGACTATGCAGGATTCGCCCAGTCTGAAGTGGAGAGCAATTTCCCGGGAACCATCGCCATGTTCATGCAGGGTTGCGGTGCGGACCAGAATCCGAACCCCAGAAGGAGCATTGATAACGCAAAGGTCCATGGCAGGGCACTTGCAGAAGCTGTGACGAAAACTGTTAACGGGGAACTGGCTACGGTTGAACATCACTTCAGGACCGCATTTCAAACAGCGACCCTGGACTTCGAGGGATTCGATCCCGGTGAATATATCCGTCAATTTTCGGAAAACAATCTATACAAAAAAAGCAGGGCAGGGTTCCTTCTGCAGGCATATGAACGCGGCTATGATCTTGGCAGCGTAACATATCCCGTCCAGGCAGTCCGGTTCGGACGCGACCTTGCCATTGTCGCACTGGCAGGAGAAGTTGTAGTTGATTATTCGCTCAAAACAAAACAGCGATATCCGAAGGAAAACCTTTTTGTATCAGGATACTGTTCAGAGGTCCCATGCTATATCCCATCCCTCAGGGTTCTTAAGGAAGGTGGCTATGAACCTGAGGAAAGCATGATCTATTATGGTTTGCCCGGGCCGTTGAAGGATAATGTTGAAGAGAAAATATCCGAAACAATAGATTGGGTGATGAGAAAGACGGGGGGAAGAAGATGAACAACTACGTCCGAAGTCTCTGTTCCGTCGTTGCATGCAAATCCGAAGACAGTACATGTCTTTTCAAACTCAAAGCTGCTTATGAAAATTTTTTCCCTCTTATTATTGCTGTGTTTTACCACCCTGCTTGCGGGTGGAAAGGACAGGACATACCTGTTCCCATCCACTGGTGAAGCTAAAATCATGTACAATGTCATGGATTTTGGTGCAAAAGGAGACAGCGCTTCTTTCGATACGGATGCAATCAACAAAGCAATCGAAGCTGCATCTGTCGCAGGTGGCGGTACGGTGTACTTTCCTGCAGGGAAATACCTGAGCTTTTCAATCAGGCTTAAAAGCAACATAACACTTTTGCTCGACAACGGGGCATACCTGGTCGCTGCCGATCCGAACCAGGGCAAAGGTGGTTACGATGCTCCCGAACCAAACGCTACAGACATGTACCAGGATTTTGGCCACAGCCACTGGCACAACAGCCTCATTTGGGGCGAAAACCTGGAAAACGTCGCAATTACAGGTCAGGGCTGGATAATAGGCGCAGGACTTACCCGTGAGGGCCGGCGTAATCCCGGGATCGGCAATAAGGCTATAGCCCTGAAGCTTTGCAGGAATGTCACACTGAAGGATTTTACGGTGCTCAGGGGCGGTCACTTCTGCCTTCTTGCAACCGGCGTCGACAACATGACAATCGACAATGTGAAGCTCGACACCAACCGTGACGGATTTGATATTGACTGCTGCAGGCATGTACACATCTCAAACTGCAGCGTCAATTCGCCGTTTGATGATGCAATAGTGCTGAAAAGCTCCTTCGGACTCGGTTTTGCCAGGTTCACCGAGGATGTCACTATCACAAACTGTTCGGTAAGCGGATTTGATATCGGCACATTCCTTAATGGAACCTATAAAAAAGAGAACGCCGGAAGAGTTCCCGACAGGGGTGTGGTTACCGGGAGAATAAAGCTGGGAACCGAATCGAACGGAGGGTTCAGGAACATCACGGTTTCAAACTGCACTTTTGAATTCTGCCGTGGCCTTGCGCTCGAAACAGTCGATGGCGGGATCCTTGAAGATATAACAGTATCCAATATCACAATGCGCGATTGCATGGGAGCTCCCTTCTTTATAAGGCTTGGTTCTCGAATGCGGGG
>DATGWQ010000111.1:0-21251 GCA_035299385.1 Bacteroidales bacterium
ATTACCTCTGATCCCGTTTTATAGTTCCTTGGAATTTGATTATTTTTGTATCTTATACCATAATGATCTATGAAACGATCAATCTTGACCATCATACTTCTGATTTTCATTGTTCTCCCTGGCTCATATGCACAGAAAAGAAAGGCTGTGCGGGCAAATGAGGCTTATAATGCAGGAGAATATTATGAAGCAATAGATCTTTTCAAAGATGCTTACTCCAAGACCAAGAAATCCGACAAAGCAACAAGGGCCGAGCTGATCTATATGGTTGCAGAGTCTTACAGGCATATAAACGATCCGAAGAACTCGGAAACATGGTACAAGCTTGCAGTAAAATCATCCTACTCAAAGCCTGATGCACAGTTCTATCTGGCCGAATCGATGAAGAAGAACGGCAAATATCCCCAGGCAATAGATGAACTGAGAAAATACAAACAGATCTCACCCGGGGACGCCAGGGCTGACCAGGAGATCAGGGCATGCGAACTGGCTTCCGACTGGCTGAGGAATCCTGAATCATACCAGGTTGCGGAACTTAAGGATCTCAATTCAAACGAATCTGATTTTGGTCCTGCTTACGGCAGCGATGATTATACAGTGATCTATTTCACTTCCTCACGTGATGATGCAGCCGGCAATAAGACCCATGGTGCAACAGGCCAGAGTTTCACCGACATCTTCGAGACCCGTATCGATAAGAAATCCAAGTGGAGCACACCGGTGCCGGTTTCTGTCCTGAACAGCGAATCTGAGGAAGGTACTCCCTCCTTCACTTCTGATTTTAAAGAAGTGTATTTCACTAGATGCGAGGCCGGGAAACGTGAAAGGAAAGGATGCGAGATCATGCGTTCGGAAAGATCCGGCAGCGGATGGAGCGAACCTGAAAACATGAATATTCTCCCTGACTCGATTGTGGCAGCTCATCCTGCCATATCACCCGATGGTGCAGTTCTTTATTTTGTATCAGATCTCGCAGGAGGATATGGAAAGAAAGATATATGGATGGTGAGGAAATCAGGAGAAGGATGGTCTGAGCCTCTTAACCTCGGACCGGATATCAATACCCCTGAGGACGAGCTCTTCCCGTTTGTAAGACAGGACGGGACATTGTATTTCTCCTCCGAAGGCCATATCGGAATGGGCGGTCTTGATATTTATAAAGCTGTTGCCCAGCCAGACGGCAGCTGGGTTGTCACCAACATGAAAGCACCCATCAACGGCGCTGCCGACGACTTCAGCATCACTTTTGAAGATGATCAGGAAAAGGGAATATTCAGCTCAACCCGTAAAGGAAAAGGGAATGATGACCTTTTTTCGTTCGAGATGCCGCCCTTGCGCTTCAATGTCACAGGTCTTGTCAAGGATGAGAAGACAGGCCTGCCTATACCTGCCTCGACTGTCGAGCTTTTTGCAAGCGATGCTTCCAACCTCCAGGCTGAAACCGGCAAGTCGGGTGACTTCAAGTTTGCCCTCAAACCCAATGTTGACTATATTTTCCTCGCATCCAAGGAAGGTTACCTGACGGGAAAGGAAAAGGAAACAACCAAAGGCCAGGAGAAGAGCCGCGATTTTATGGTTACAATCCTCCTTACTTCATACGACAAGCCAATCGAACTTCCCAACATCCTTTATGACTTTGGCAAATGGGACCTCAGGCCCGAATCAATGGTTTCACTCGACAAGCTTGTGGAGACACTGAATGACAATCCCAAAGTCACCATAGAGCTTATGTCCCATACGGACTCAAGGGATACAGAGGAATATAACCAGCAGCTTTCCCAGAGGCGTGCCCAGGTAGTTGTTGACTATCTCATACAAAGGGGAATCGATGCAGCCAGGCTTACTGCAGTCGGGTATGGCGAATCCTCACCGAAAGTTGTGGATAAGCTGATTTCTTCACAGAATCCATTCCTGAAGGAAGGAACCGTACTTACAGAGCAGTTCATCAATTCACTGCCGAATGACGAGCAAAAGGAGATTGCCCACCAGATAAACAGGAGAACGGAATTCAAGGTTGTCAGGACAGATTACGAGGCACCGAAGAAATAATATCTACGATTTGTTTAAAATGATTGTTGGGGCACAATATTTTGTGCCCTGCGTTTTTTATCTAATTTTATCAACCCAGAGCCAAATCATATGAAAATGAAATCAATCCTGTTTGTCATCGTTCTACTATTCTTTTCGGTATCTGCAATTCCACAGAAATCCATCCGTGTCCTCGTCATTACCGGCGGCCACGATTACAAAAAGGAGGAATTCAATAAAATGTTCGAAAGCCTGGCACCGGCAATAACATACACGATAGCCGGCCTGCCGGGAGCATACGATATGTTCCTTCCTGAAAATAGAAGTAAATATGATGTACTGGTCTTTTATCACATGTGGCAGAAGATAACTGATGAACAGGCAAAAAATTTTGCCGATTGCATAAGGAGCGGAAAGCCGCTTGTTGCCCTTCATCACAGCATCTGTGCATATGATGACTGGCCGGAGTACTGGAACATAATCGGCGGAAAATATTTTCATAAGGAGACAACCTTCAACGGAAAAGTTTACCAGCCATGCTCATATATTCACGACCTTCACTTCAATGCCAAAGTTGTTGATTCAAAGAATCCGGTTACAAAAGGATTGAAAGACTTCGCTCTTTTTGATGAAACGTACAAAGGCTATTATGTTGCTGATGGAGTCACACCTTTGCTTACAACCGATGAACCATCGAGTACACCGGTGATCGGCTGGTCAACAAAATACGGGAAAGCTAAAATAGTAGTTCTTCAAAGCGGGCACGATGTTCCGACATTCGAAAATGACAATTTCCGGAAGCTTCTGAAGCAGTCTGTAGAATGGGTCAGCAGGAAATAAGTATCTTTACAATCTGATCTGTTCTCATGGGCGAAGAATCAAAATACAGCAGGCGGGGTGTTTCATCGCAAAAGGAAGATGTGCATGCCGCCCTCAAAAATATCGATAAGGGACTTTTCCCGAAAGCATTCTGCAAGGTAATCCCGGACATGCTTGGCAGGGATCCTGAGTACTGCAATATAATGCATGCCGACGGAGCAGGAACAAAATCATCTCTCGCATATGTTTACTGGAAAGAGACCGGAGATATTTCCGTATGGAAGGGGATTGCCCAGGATGCTATAATAATGAACGTCGATGACCTGCTTTGTGTCGGCGCTTATGAGAACATCCTCTTGTCATCGACCATAGGGCGGAACAAGAACCTCGTACCCGGTGATGTTATCTCGGCAATCATAAACGGCACCGAAGAGATCCTGAATGAGCTGAGATGCATGGGCATAAGCATCTGGTCAACAGGCGGCGAAACTGCTGACGTGGGTGATCTCGTCAGGACAGTCATTGTTGACTCGACAGTCGTTGCCAGGATGAAGCGGTCGGACGTGATTTCAAATCATAATATAAAGGCAGGCGATGTGATTGTCGGACTTGCATCCTCTGGCCAGACAACCTATGAAAGAACATACAACAGCGGAATAGGCAGCAATGGCCTTACCGCAGCAAGGCATGATGTATTTTCCCATTATCTTGCAGCGAAGTACCCTGAAAGTCTTGATACACAGCTGCCTTATGAGCTTATTTATTCGGGGAAGCTACGGCTTACTGATCGTATCGAAGAGCTTGACATAACTGCAGGACGCCTGGTGCTCTCGCCTACCCGGACGTATGCACCGGTTATCAGGGAGGTGATACGGAAGATGCGTCCTTCCATTCATGGCATGGTTCACTGCTCCGGCGGTGGACAGACCAAAGTGCTTCATTTTATCGATAACCTGCACGTTATAAAAGATAACCTGTTCTCGTTACCCCCGGTATTCAGGATCATACATGAACAATCGGGTACCGGTTGGAAGGAAATGTACCAGGTCTTCAACATGGGCCATCGTTTTGAAATTTACACAGATACTGAACATGCTGAAGAAATAATTAAGATCGCTTCAGGTTTTAATCTTGAAGCATCTGTCATCGGTCATTGTGAAGCTTCCGGGAAGAAACAGCTGACAATTAAATCCGAGTACGGAACGTTTGAATATTAGTGCCTTTCCACCCCCGACCCCCAAGGGAGCCCGCAGTGCTGGAAAGTCCCCTTTGGGGGATTTAGGGGTATGTAATAGGCGAACTAAGCTCAAGGTACACGAAGGAAAATACGCGAATTCAATCCGATTTATTAAATTTGCGTCCGAAAAAAATTCTCTATGGCCAACAATATCATTCTGGAAAAGCTCGAAGGTGTGAGACACCGCTTCACCGAAGTGGGAGATCTCCTTACGCAGCCCGAGATTCTTTCGGACATGAAAAGATATATAAAGCTCAACAAGGAATATAAGGAACTTTCTCCAATAGTTACCGCTTACGACAATTACAAGCTGGCATTGAGCAATCTCGAGAATGCAAAAGAAATTCTAAATACGGAAAAAGATGAGGAGCTCCGTGATATGGCGAAGTCTGAAATAGAGGAGATCAACGGGATGCTGCCCGGCATGGAGGAGGAAATCAAAATGCTGATCATCCCGGCAGATCCCCAGGATTCAAAGAATGCCGTAATGGAGATAAGGGCTGGTACAGGCGGGGATGAAGCAAGCATCTTTGCAGGTGACCTTTTCAGGATGTATTCAAAATATTTTGAAAACAGGGGCTGGAAAACAGATGTGACAAATGTATCCGAAGGAACTGCAGGCGGATACAAGGAAATAGTATTCAATGTGCAGGGAGACGGGGTGTACGGGGTAATGAAATATGAATCCGGTGTTCACAGGGTGCAGCGTGTGCCGCAGACAGAAACACAGGGCAGGATACATACCTCTGCAGCTTCGGTGGTCGTGCTCCCCGAAGCTGACGAATTTGACATCGAGCTCAGGAACGAAGATATAAGGAAAGACACCTACTGCTCATCTGGCCCGGGCGGCCAGTCTGTAAATACAACTTACTCGGCAATAAGGCTGACCCATATACCATCGGGTATTGTCGTTACCTGCCAGGATGAAAAATCGCAACTCAAGAATTACGACAAGGCCCTGAAAGAACTAAGGACAAGGTTATATAACCTCGAATACCAGAAATATCTTGATGATGTTGCACACCGCAGGAAAACGATGGTGTCAACCGGCGACAGGTCAGCGAAGATCCGCACATACAACTACCCGCAGGGAAGGATGACCGATCACAGGATCAATCTGACAAGTTATAATCTGCCATCTATATTGGACGGGAATATACAGGAGGTGCTTGACAAGCTGCAGATGGCTGAGAATGCTGAAAGGCTGAAGGAAAGCAATATCTGAAAACATGAATCATAAAGATCTTTTTGAAAAAATTGCACAGAAGAAATCCTTCCTGTGCGTCGGTCTCGATTCGGAAAAGGAAAAAATTCCGGCTTCCCTGGGCAAATCGAAGGATCCCGTTCTTGAATTCAACAAAAGGATCGTTGATTCCACAAGCGATTTTACCGTGGCTTATAAGCTGAATGTTGCTTTTTATGAATGCAATGGCGTCAAAGGCTGGAACTCCCTTGCATCAACGGCAGAATACATCCGTAAGAATTACCCTGACATATTTCTTATAGCCGATGCAAAACGCGGTGACATTGGCAACACATCGAGGATGTATGCAAAAACTTTCCTCGAAAACATGCCTTTCGACGCTGTGACAGTGGCCCCCTACATGGGTGAAGATTCTGTAACTCCGTTCCTGTCCTACAAGGATAAATGGGCAATCATACTGGCACTTACTTCGAATAAGGGAGCTGATGATTTTCAGTACCACAGTGATGACGGAATAAGACTTTTCCAGCGTGTTCTCAATGTATCGCAGAAATGGGGCAACCTCGATAACATAATGTATGTTGTAGGCGCTACTCACCCCGAAATGCTTACCCAGATCAGGAAGCTTGTTCCTGAACATTTTCTTCTTGTCCCTGGCGTCGGAGCCCAGGGCGGAAGTCTTGCAGATGTCGCAAAATATGGCCTTAACAGCAAATGCGGGCTGCTCGTGAATTCATCAAGGGGGATCATTTTTGCGGGCGATGGGAAAGATTTCGACAAGGTTGCCGGAGTGAAGGCGAATGAGCTACAACAGGAAATGGCGAAATATCTCGTTCAACGGAACATCATTTGATCCGGTTTTATTATCATGAAAATATATTAGGATTGATGTAGAGACAGGTCTCAGACCTGTCTCTACATCATATAATAGCTTTCCACATCCATATAATAGGTTTCTACATCCACATAATAAAATTTTCATACCTTTATTTTAATAGAGACAGGTCTCAGACCTGTCTCTGCCACTAACCTTCGCTGCAATGAAAGAGGAATTCCTTCATTACCTGTGGAAATACAGCCTCTACGACCGAAATGATCTCTTTGATTCCGACGGGAATAAAATCGAGGTGATCAGTCCCGGTGAGTACAATCATGATTCCGGCCCCGATTTTTTCAATGCAAGGATAAGGACCGCCGGAACTGTTTGGGCAGGAAATATTGAGATACATACACATGCATCACATTTCGAGCTTCACGGCCATCAGAACGATCCTGCTTACAATAATGTCATATTGCATGTTGTCGCTTTCGACGACAGGAAAATAAGGAACAGCAGGGGAGAAGAGATCCCCGCTGCAGTGCTCAGATTCAGCAATGAATTGTATGAAAAATATGAAGAACTGGTCAATAACCCGGCGCAGGTCGCCTGCCAGGATTATATAAAAGGAATTGACAGGCTGCTGCTGAGGCAATGGCTTGAATCACTTGCAGTAGAAAGGCTGAGCCGCAAAGCTGAAAGCATACGGAAAATGCTCGGGGAAACGGGAAATGACTGGGAGGAGGTTTTTTACCGGATGCTTTGCAGGTACTTCGGTTTCCGTGTAAATACCGAACCTTTCGAGATGCTTTCAAGGGCTTTGCCCTTCAGGATAATACGTAAGCATTCTGATGATATTTTTCAGATCGAATCGCTTCTTTTCGGGGCTGCCGGATTGCTCGATGAAGGGCTTTTCCGTGAAACGCTCTCAGATACTTATTATAAAGATCTGATACGGGAATACAGAATTCTTTCAGCCAAGTACTCAATCAGGCCTATTCATGGCTGGATGTGGAAATTCTCCAGGTTAAGGCCGGTGAATTTTCCCACAATCCGGATCTCACAGCTCGCTCATATGCTCGCAGTTACCGGAGGTCTTTTCAGCCGTGTGCTGGAAGTCGGGGAAAGCAGCGGGATGAAGATGCTTTTCGAAGTACCGGTTTCAGATTACTGGAAAGATCATTATGTATTTGGCAAAGAAAGCAGGAATACCACAAAGACCACAGGACAGCAGGCAACAGAAATGCTTGTGATCAATGCAGTAATACCGGTCATTTTCGTTTATGGCCGTTCAAGGGACCGGCAGGACATTTGCGACAGGGCATTGTACCTGCTGGAGACAACACCACCGGAGCAGAATAAAATCCTGTCTGAATGGGATGAAGCAGGACTGCCAGCTGAATCGGCTTTCGATTCACAGGCTCTGATCCAGCTTCGCGATGAGTACTGCAGGAAGCGAAGATGTCTTGAATGCCGTATCGGCGGAAGGCTCGTAAGGCAGGGTATAAAGCTGAAGGATGAGGATGAACTGATGCTCGAACCCTAGATACGGGAGGAGCATATTGACGAATCCCGGTTTTTCTTTGATGAACCGGCTTATTTATCTATCGTAGCAACGCAACGGGGAGACTGGTTTTTACGTCTTTGAAAATAAAAGGGCATCCTTTTTGATATAACCATTAATAGATTTTTTTTAGTGGCCCGTTAAAAAAATAATTCAATTGTTTGATTATTTACATAAAAAAGCCTTATTTTTGCGTTCCAAAATTGGAGACTCGATTTATTTATGGATAAATAATATTTTAATAAAGGATATGTATTTAACAGCGGACAAAAAACAGGAGTTATTCAAAACATTCGGATCGTCAGAGGCAGATACAGGCACAGCTGAAGGGCAGATAGCTCTTTTCTCATACAGGATAAACCATCTTACAGAGCACCTGAAAAAGAATAAGAAAGACTTCAGTACCCAGCAGGCTCTTATTAAGCTTGTAGGTAAAAGGAGGCGGCTTCTGGACTATCTCAAAGTTAAGGACATCGAGCGGTATCGCGAAATCATCAAAGCATTGAAACTCCGCAAATAAAATATGGAAAAAGGCAATTCAGATTGCCTTTTTTCATATGGTTTTAATTAATTTTGGATTTCATTTGCTTAAAATCAAATACTATAATGTTCAACATCAAAAAGAAAGAAATTAATCTTGCTGATGGCAGGGTCATAACACTGGAGACCGGCAGGATGGCAAGGCAGGCTGATGGAGCTGTGCTTCTCACTATAGGGAAAACAATGCTTCTCGCTACAGTCGTATCAGCAAAAGAGGCTAAGGAAGATACTGATTTCATGCCTCTGTCAGTAGAATACAAGGAAAAATATGCATCATCAGGCCGTTTCCCGGGCGGATTCTTAAAAAGGGAAGCGAGGCCATCCGATTATGAAATTCTGATCTCAAGGCTTGTCGACAGGGCTTTACGTCCGCTCTTTCCCGACAATTATCATGCAGAGACTTTTGTTACAATAAATCTAATTTCAGCCGATATAGATACGATGCCTGATGCTCTTGCAGGGCTCGCCGCTTCTGCTGCTCTTGCAGTATCGGATATACCATTCAATGGCCCGATATCGGAGGTAAGGGTTGCAAGAATTGACAACCAGTTTGTTGTAAATCCCCCTGCGTCGAGACTGAAGGATGCAGATATAGATCTTCTCGTCGGGGCGACATACGATAACATTCTTATGGTTGAGGGAGAGATGAAGGAAGTATCAGAAGAGGAGATGCTCGAAGCTCTCAGGCTCGCCCACGAGACAATAAAGATCCATTGCAAGGCCCAGATGGAGTTTGCACAGGAGGCAGGCAAAACAGTGAAACGCGGGTATGACCATGAGGTCAATGACGAGGAGATGCGTAAAAAGGTATGGGATGAGACCTATGCAAAATGCTATGAGGCTGCAAAATCCAATGTTGACAAGCACTCAAGGCAGGATAAGTTCGAAAGCATAATAAACGAGTTCATTGCACAGTTTCCGGAGGATGCCGAAATCAATGAGGCAATTATAAAAAGATATTATCACGACGTTCAGAAGGAAGCTGCAAGAAGGCTCGTGCTTGATGAAAACACAAGGCTCGACGGAAGAAATCCTGAGCAGATAAGACCCATTGTTTGCGAAGTTGACCTCCTTCCTGCAACACACGGATCAGCATTTTTTACGCGTGGCGAAACACAGTCACTCACAACAGTAACACTCGGCACAAAGCTGGATGAGAAGATCATTGACGATGTTCTGAACCAGGGGACTGAGAAATTCACATTGCATTATAACTTCCCGCCCTTTGCAACTGGCGAAGCCAAAGCCGCTCGCGGCCTGAGCAGGAGGGAGATCGGTCACGGAAACCTTGCACATCGTGCGCTGAAGAGTATGATGCCAGCTGATGAGGAAAATCCTTATGCTGTAAGGGTCGTTTCAGATATTCTCGAGTCGAACGGCTCATCATCGATGGCAACAGTATGTGCCGGAACCCTGGCGCTTATGGATTCGGGGATCAAGCTGAAGAAACCTGTATCGGGGATCGCAATGGGTTTGATAAAAGATACAAAGTCTGACAAGTATGTAATTCTTTCAGATATACTTGGCGATGAAGACCATCTAGGTGACATGGATTTCAAGGTGGCAGGCACCCGTGACGGAATCACGGCTACCCAGATGGATATAAAGGTAGAGGGACTTTCATTCGAGATACTGACCAAAGCCCTGGCACAGGCAAAAGCCGGAAGGATGCACATCCTGGGAATAATGAATCAGACATTGTCAGAACCGCGTCCGGACCTTAAGCCTCATGCCCCGAGAATTGTCATGATGTCAATTCCGAAAGAAATGATCGGCGCACTTATCGGCCCCGGCGGCAAGGTGATACAGGAGATACAGCGCGAGACCGGTGCAACAATCATTGTTGAAGAAGTTGACGGTCGCGGCGATGTGAACGTTTTTGGCGAAAATGAAACCATAATTACAGCTGCTGTAGACTGGATAAAGAGAATAGTCGCTGTTCCCGAGATCGGAGAGGTTTACAGGGGAAAGGTAAAAACCATAGTTCAGTTCGGCGCTTTCGTGGAGATACTTCCGAACAAGGATGGATTGCTTCATATTTCGGAGATCGACTGGAAGAAGGTGGCAAAAGTTGAAGACGTTCTTAAGGAAGGCCAGGAAGTTGAAGTCAAGATCATTGACATTGAGCAGAAGACCGGAAAGATCAAGCTTTCGAGGAAAGTGCTGCTGCCGCGTCCCCCAAAGGAAGAGCATGAGACTAAGAATCCCGAGGAGCACGAGAGGAAACATCCTGAGGACCAGGAGAGAAGACATCATCATAACCCTCACCAGGATCACCGGCGCGAAAATCGCGAATAAAGAATAAACCAATCCCGCTTAACCGCGGGATTTTTTATTTTTAATGAGTTATTAACCTTTGTGCTCTTTGAGATAACCTTCGCGTACCTTTGTAGTTAAAAGAAAGTTCAATTAACCATTAAGGGCACAAGGCAACACGAAGGGCACAAAGGGAAAACATAATGATAAACAGGTATAATTACGTTGTAATCGAGGGCAATATTGGTTCCGGGAAGACAACGCTTGCGACCCGCATTGCTGAAGAATTCAATGCAAGGCTTATTCTTGAGCGCTTTGCCGATAATCCATTCCTTCCAAAATTTTATAATGAACCTGAGAAGTATTCTTTCCCCCTTGAATTGTCATTTCTTGCTTCCAGGTACAAACAGCTGAAGGAAGAGCTCGTGCCACAGGATCTCTTCAAGAGTTTCACCGTTGCCGATTACTATTTTATGAAATCACTTGTTTTTGCAGCTTCAACACTCGATGGTGACGAATATAATCTGTACCGCCAGATCTTTTATATCATTTATGGTTCGCTGCCGAAACCCGATATTTATATCTATCTTCATGTTGTTCCTGAAAGACTGGTCATGAACATCGAGAAGAGAGGAAGGCCTTATGAAAAAAAGATAACTGCAGAATACCTGCAGAAGATACAGGACAGTTATTTTTCATTCTTCAGGCAAAATCCCGATAATAAATATGTAATTATCGACGTTAACAACCTGGATTTTGTTGCCAATGAAAGTCACTACGGCAAAATAATCGAAGCAATTTTCGAAAAAGATTACCCGGCAGGTCTCAATAAAGTAATTTTGTAGCTGAGACCGGCAAAAAATTGTAAAAAGACTGGAAGAAGGGGGAAAAAAGTATTTTAAAGTGATAAAAACGCAAACTCTGGTGAAAATTGTTGATTTTTTCAAATTAGATTCCAAACTTTGCACCGAAATTTGCTTTGCGGGGCAAACAGCCGGATAATCAGCGGTTTTCGCCGATAAATGACTCTTTCGGGTTTCATGTTTCCGGTTAGGATTCAAAATTTTTGTAAAAATGCTATTTTATTGTAGATTTGTAAGAACAACACTAAACTGATTAATAAACAGATAAACGATGCAACATAAACAAGTAACACTTTTAACTATGAAAAAATTCAGAAGCTATTTTATCCTTATCCTTGCCGCAGTAATCATGAGCAGTTGCAGCGGCCTGAATAAGATGAAGAAGAATTCCGGCCTGATCAATTATGAGGTAACCCCAAAAGTACTGGAGACTCATGCTGGTAAAGTTGATGTCACCATCAACGGAACATTTCCGGAGAAATATTTTGACAAGAAAACCACTCTTACAGCTACCCCGGTGCTGAAATACGATGGTGGGGAAACAGCTTTTAAAGAGGTCAAGGTCCTTCAGGGAGAAAGTGTTTCAGCTAACAATGAAGTTATCAGCTACAGCGGCGGCAAGTTCAAATATACCGGATCCGTCGACTTCAAGGATGCCATGAGAATCTCAGAGTTGGTTCTGCAGGTGAAAGCCACAAGGGGCACAAAGAGCCTCGACTTCGATCCTGTCAAGCTTGCGGATGGCGTTATCGCAACGTCTACACTTGTTGACAAAGCAGGTCTGGCAATTATGATGCCTGACAAATATGTAAGGGTGATCCCTGAATCGCAGACAGCCGACATCAATTATCAGATCAACAAGTCTGATATCCGCAGCTCAGAGCTGAAATCAGAAGACATAACATCTTTAAGGGATTATATCAAGAATACACAGACAACCCCGAGCAAGGAAATGAAAGGAGTTGTTGTAAGCTCATATGCTTCACCCGATGGTTCAATGAAGATCAACGAACCGCTTTCACAGAACAGGGGAAAGGCTGCAGACAAATTCGTGAAGAAAGAATTCTCAAAGGTTGAGGCCGCTAAATCAGGTGATTTCTTTGATGAGCTTACCACACCGGAAGACTGGGAAGGATTTAAAGCAGAAGTTGAAAAATCCAACATTCAGGATAAAGATCTCATCCTTCGCGTTCTTTCAATGTACTCAGACCCTGATGTCCGCGAAAAAGAAATCAAGAACATGTCTGCAGCATATGACCAGCTGAAGTCTGACATACTTCCGAAACTCAGAAGGTCAAAGATCACTGTTAACACGGAAGTGGTAGGCCGCAGCGATGAGGAGATTCTTTCACAGATGAGGTCGGATCCGAAAGTTCTCAGCGTTGAGGAGCAGCTTCATGCAGCAGCTCTGACACAGGATCCTAACGAAGCTCTCAAGTTCTACCAGGCTGCAGCAAGCAATTTCCCGAAAGATGTACGCGCAATCAACAATGTTGGTTATGAGTATATGTTACTCGGAAAATATGATGATGCTGCCGCTGCTTTTGAAAAAGCAAAGGCTATCGAGAACAACGATATCGTTAAGAACAACCAGGGAGCAGCTGCACTTGCAAAAGGCGATGTTGCCAAGGCTGAAGAGTACTACAACTCGATGACAGCAGCGACCAACGAATCAAAATACGGACTCGGATCGATCGCAATCATCAAAGGTCAGTATGACCAGGCAGTTAACTCTCTCGGTTCAACCCCGTCATTCAACCTTGCACTTGCACAGCTTCTCAAAGGCGATGTCAACAGGGCTAAAACAACCCTCGACAATGTCAGGGATGATGCAAAGACTGGCAAGCCTGCTTATCTTAAAGCAGTTGTCGGCGCAAGACTCGATGACAGGAACTTCATGCTGAACAACCTGCGTGAAGCCATCGCAGCCAATGCAAACTGGAAAGGATATGCCAAGACCGATATGGAATTTGGCAAATTCTTTAATGACGATACTTTCAAAGCAGCGGTACAGTAATCAACTGTCAGATTAAGATACAGAAAAGGGCTCCGGTAAGGAGCCCTTTTTTATTGTGCCCCTCTAAATCCCCCCAAATGGGGGGACATTGATTCTGGATGGACTTTGATTCTGGATGAACTAAGCCCTCCCCATTTGGGGAGGGTCCGGGAGGCGGTTTAATTCCCATAAAACTATCCCTGCACTTACTGCTATATTAAAGGAATGCTTTACGCCGAACTGGGGGATTTCAATGCATTCATCACACATGTCTATGACTTCCTGGGAAACACCATTCACCTCGTGGCCGAATACAAGTGCATACTTTTTTTCTGTATTCAGCTTGAAATGCTGCAGCTCAGTTGAGCCTTCCGCCTGTTCGACAGCGATGATCCTGAAGCCGGCTTCTCTTAATGAAATGATTGCTTCAACAGTTTTGCTGAAATATTTCCAGGGAACAGATTCAGTTGCTCCAAGGGCAGTTTTCTGTATCTCCCTCGAGGGTGGCTTTCCCGTAATGCCGCAAAGATAAATTCCCCGAATAAGGAATGCATCTGCAGTTCGGAAGACCGATCCAACATTGTTTTCGCTTCGGACATTGTCGAGCACGATAATAAAAGGAGCCCTTTCAGAACTTCTTGCCTCTTCGGTGGTTTTCCTGTTTAGTTCGCTGTTCTTCAGCTTACGCATGTTTTTTAGCACTAATTTATCAATAATAGCGCAAAAATTCAGTATATTGTTATTATGAAACACCCCTGTCTGATCCGCAAGGCGGGAGGTCCCCTTTCGTTCCTTTCCCTGCTTTGCCCTCAAAAACGAAGTGGAGGTGAGGGGAAAATGGGAAGTGGGTCAAAGTAAATTAAATGCAAAGATATGAATATACACGAGTACCAGGGAAAATCTCTTCTGAAGACTTACGGAGTGGAAATACAGGAGGGGTTTCCTGCCGAAACACCAGAACAGGCCATTATTGCTGCAAAACAGCTTCATGAAAAATTCGGATCGCAATATTTTGTCATAAAAGCACAGATCCATGCGGGAGGAAGAGGAAAAGGAGGAGGAGTGAAACTGGCAAAATCAGTGGAAGAAGCCGGTGAAATAGCAGCAAAAATGCTCGGAATGAGGCTTGTCACACCTCAGACGAGCGCTGAAGGCCGCAAAGTGAACAAGGTGCTTGTCGCTCAGGATGTATATTATAAGGGAACCACCGATCCTAAGGAATTTTATATCAGCATTCTCCTTAACCGGAACACGGGCAGGTATATGATCATGTATTCCCCCGATGGAGGAATGTCAATAGAGGAAGTGGCAGAAAAGACTCCTGACAGGATTTTTACCGAGGAGATCGATCCATCAGCAGGCCTTCTTCCTTTCCAGGCAAGAAGGATTGCTTTCAACCTTGGTCTGACAGGAGAAGCTTACAGGAGCATGCTCAGGTTCCTTCCCGGAATCTACGAAACTTTCCATTCATGCGATGCCCAGTTGCTTGAGATAAATCCCGTTTTGAAAACCAGCGACGAGAGGATAATAGCGGTGGATTGCAAGTTTGTCATTGATGATAATGCATTGTTCAGGCATCCTGATATATCTGCAATGCGCGATACAAACGAGGAGGATCCGGCCGATGTTGAGGCAGGGAAAAATAACCTGAATTTCGTAAAGCTCGACGGTAATGTGGGCTGTATGGTAAATGGGGCAGGACTGGCTATGGCAACGATGGATATCATAAAGCTCTCAGGCGGATCACCGGCCAACTTCCTTGATGTCGGTGGAGGAGCCAACCCGAAAACTGTCGAGGCCGGCTTCAGGATCATACTGAAGGATCCGAATGTGAAGGCGATACTTATAAATATATTCGGGGGTATAGTAAGATGCGACCGCGTGGCAAACGGGGTTGTTGAAGCTTATAAATCAATCGGGGAGATCAGGGTGCCGGTAATAGTCAGGCTGCAGGGAACAAATGCAGTAGAGGCAAAAGAAATTATAGATAACTCCGGATTGGCTGTCCATTCTGCGATTTCCTTCAGCGATGCCGCAAAACTGGTCAGGGAAGTAGTAGGTTAGTGCCGGTGTTTGCAGGTATTGTCGCAGTAAGGCTTATCTGCTGTGTTTCCGCAACGGCACAGATCAACGGTAAACGGAGCTTCCTCCCTGTTCCTTTTGAGGTCTTTCACTACGAAATTACCGGTGATCCTCAATGGTCCGCCCTCCACAACCTCCACCGTGACACGCTGCCTGTCTTCCCGCTTTTCTTCCATAAATCAGCCGTTAAATCCTATTTTCCTGTGCTTCCCGTCACAAAATGGCATATGGTCACTAACGCCGCAGCGACAGATTGAAACAAGACTGTCATTCACATCTTTCGATATGCCGTCATAATCTATGGTGAATGTGCCTTTAAGCACGATAGGTCCGTCTACCATTACTTTTACCGAAACAGGCTCTTCCTCTTTCGTCACTGCTTTCTCGTCAACAAGGTCGGGCCTTCTGAATTTTACGTGATTCAGCTGATCGCTTTCCACGCCCGGGTTCAGGTTCTCATCATTCCATTTCCAGGAGAGGGCCTCGGTAGGGCACATGTTTACAACCTCAACGATACGCTGAGTTGTGGATTCATTGAGATCGACCCATGGCCTCCTGCTTGGGTCAAAAACCTCGATGAGCTCCCTGTAACAATATGATGCATGGATACAGGCCGATGGCTTCCAGTAAACAGTTATCTCCTTATTGCTGTATTTCCTCCCGCCGGAATACTGATTATCCTTATCCATCTTCACATTAATGAGGATGCAATTTAACAAATTTTATGCATTTTCAGGGGAGTACATGTTCATGATAATCTTTTAAATAAGAAAAATACATTTAATTTGTGGTTTCACTTTTTTGTATGCGGGAGATTCGACAAAAACTCAATTGGTTGTTTAAAAAAGCAGTTCTTTTCATATTGTTACTGGCGACGGACAATCTTTATGCAGTCGCGGAGACATCTGGTTCATCGAGAATTGCATCATTTATGTATGAATCATCTTCATTCTTTCTTTGCCTTCTTGCAGCGCTTCTTGCAGTTTGCCTTGTCATTATCTTTTTTTCCCTGAAGCTGAGAAAAATGAACAGGGAGCTCCAGAGAAAGAACAGGCAGATACTTGAGATAAACGAAGACCTCAAAAGGAACAACATTGAGATAGCCGCCCAGAAAGAGATCATCAGGAAAGAGCTTAACGAATCGGATAAGTTTTACGGCATGCTGCTTCAGGCTGCCGACGATGGCATTTCTTTTTACGACAGCTCATGGAACCTGAAATATGCGAATAATGCTTTTTATTCGCTGGTCGGCTTCAATTTTGAAAGATATCATTCAACTGATCCCGATGAACTGATCCACCCTGATGACCGAAAATTTCCGGGGCTAAGGAAAGAATCTCTTATTAAGAACGGTTATTATGAAAGTGAGCTGAGGCTACGGCATGCAGACGGGCATTACCTCCATCTTTCCACAAGATCTGTTTCCGTAAAAAGCGATACGGGAGAAGTGATCGGGTCACTTACCATATCCAGGGATATTACAAGGCTGAAGCAGACTCATGCCGAGCTGGTAAAGGCTAACCAGGAGGCACAGGCAAGCAGCAGGCTGAAATCAAGTTTCCTGGCCAACATATCCCATGAGATCCGGACTCCTCTCAACAGCGTTGTCGGCTTTTCAAATCTTCTCCTTTCAGAAGACCTTTCAAAAGATGCGAAAGAAGAATATGTCGAGCATATCAATTTCAACAGCGAAAAGCTCCTCCAGATAATAGGAGACATAATTGACCTTTCAAGGCTCGAGAGCTCACAGATTGAGATCAGGTATGAAGAAACCTCCCTCAATTCGCTTATTGACGAGATTATAAGGGAAACCCGTCAGGTGATACGCAGAACAGACAAGCCAATAATCCTCAATGTCGTAAATCGTTTCAAAAACACCGGAGACCTGATCTTCACTGACAGGATCTGGCTAAGGAGAGTTCTCAGCCACCTTATGGACAATGCGGTAAAGTTCACCCTCAACGGCTCAATAGAATTCGACTGCTCTCTCGACTCTAACAACATAATTTTCAGGATCAAGGATACAGGTGTGGGGATAAACAAAGAAAACCTGACCCGCATATTTGAACAGTTCAGGCAGGAGATCGACGGTCATCACAGGCCGTTCGAAGGCCTGGGTATTGGTTTAACCCTTGCCAAGGAAGTTGTCGAAAGAATGGGAGGAAAAATTTTCGTTCAGTCAGAGAAGGGGATGGGTTCTGAATTCGGTTTCTCCCTTCCGTACAGGCCTGCGGGAAGTCCCAGGTTCAGTTCAGAAAATGATGAGAATTTTGTTCTGAACAGTAACTGGGGCTCGAAAAAATGCCTGCTTGTCGACGACAACAAGGACGTGCTTCTTTATCTCATGAAAATTCTTGATGAAACCCGTATCAGTATTGTTACGGCCCGCTCGGGATATGAAGCCATCCAGGCAGTGAAAAACACAGCTGATATCGACCTGGTGCTGCTCGACATGCAGATGCCCGAGATGAACGGAATAGAGGTTACAAGGGAATTGAGAAAGATAAGGCCGGACCTTCCGATAATAGCACAGACGGCTTTCATATTCGACGATGACAAGGATATTATTCTTGAAGCAGGTTGTGATGCATGCCTCATAAAGCCTATACGTAAAGGCAAGCTGTTAAACACTATGGCTGCATTCCTTGAAAGCAAAAAGGACGATGGTGTAACAAGGCGTTAAGGCAGCTTTTTTCTTACCTTGCAGTCGTGCCCGAAAAGTATGCTGATGTAATATTGCCGGTACCGGTGAAAGGAAGATTCACCTATGTCATCCCCGGATCGCTTGAAGCGGTCGTTCGTCGTGGTGTCAGGGTGAATGTTCCTTTTGGCAGAAACGTTCTTGCCGGTATTGTCATGAAGGTGCATGACAATGCACCAGAAAGTCAGGGAATAAAAAAAATCATTTCAATCACAGAAGCCTTCCCGGCTTCTCATGAGTATCAGCTGGCATTATGGGAATGGATGGCCGATTACTACATGTGCCATGAAGGAGAAGTGATGAAAGCAGCATTGCCTTCGGAGAAAAGCATTACGGGATATAAGCTTCATTACGAAACCTTCATATCACTTTCTGAAAACTTCACTGAAAAGAAGCTTAACGCGATTCTCGATTCCCTGAAAAAGGCATCAAAGCAGCAGGATGTACTTACTGTGTTTTTAAGTCTTACCGGGTACCAGGATGGTTGCGGCAGCTGCACAATCAGTAAGTCTGATTTGCTTTCCAGATCCCACTCTTCTCCCGCAGCCATAAAAGCTCTTGTCGGAAAGGGAATATTAAGGGAAATGCAGATCGCGCTTTCGCGCATCGATACGGGTTCAGTCAAAACGGAACCTGTTCATCCCCTTACAGAAGCCCAGGAGAATGCACTTCAGGCGGTAAGGATGAAGCTGAAGGAGAGCGGGGTTGTCCTGCTTCACGGAATCACGTCGAGCGGTAAAACGGAAATCTACATTCATCTTATAGAAGAGCAGCTGAAACAGGGGAAGCAGGTCCTCTACCTTCTGCCTGAGATTGCGCTTACGACACAGATAATTATGCGATTAAAGCAGCATTTTGGAGGGGTAACAGGAGTATATCATTCCAAACTTAATGACAATGAGAAACTGGAAGTCTGGAGGAATGTGGCTTCCGGCACAGGATTCCGGCTTATTCTTGGTGTAAGGTCATCATTGTTCATGCCTTTCAGCAACCTTGGTCTTGTGATCGTCGATGAAGAGCATGATTCATCCTACAAACAGCAGGACCCTGCGCCAAGATACCATGCGCGTGACTCTGCAATTATGCTCGCCCGGCTGCATGGGGCAGGCACCGTGCTGGGTTCTGCCTCACCTTCCGTTGAAAGCTATTTTAATGTAATTAGCGGCAAATACGGGCTCGTCGAGCTGACTGAACGATATGGTAAGGTGAAGCTGCCGGATATTGTTCTGGCAAACACAAGGGAAGCATATAAGAGAAAGCTCATGGTATCGCATTTCACTCCCGAGCTACTCTATTCGATAGATGAGGCTCTCGGTAATGAAGAGCAGGTGATATTGTTCCAGAACAGGAGAGGCTTCTCTCCGTATATCGAATGCCCTGAATGCGGATGGGTGCCTAAATGCGTGCAATGTGCAGTAAATCTTACTTATCATAAATCAATAAACAAGCTTGTATGCCATTACTGCGGCTTCATGGAAAGCGTTCCGCATAAATGCGATAATTGCAGCTCCACCGGATTGGAGACCAGGGGTTTTGGAACGGAGAAAATTGAGGATGAGATCAAAATTGTTTTCCCAAGAGCCAGGGTCGCCAGGATGGACCAGGATACAACCAGGGGAAGGAATGCTTTTGACCGTATCCTGAGATCGTTCAGTCAGAAGCAGATAGACATACTGATCGGCACCCAGATGATTTCCAAAGGGCTCGATTTTGAAAACCTTACTGTAGTCGGCGTCCTAAATGCCGACAACCTGCTGAATTTTCCGGATTTCAGGGCGCATGAAAGAAGTTTCCAGATGCTTGAGCAGGTAAGCGGCCGTGCCGGCAGAAGACAGAAGCAGGGAAAGGTGATCATCCAGACATCAGATCCTTCACACAGGATCATTCGGCTGGTAACCAGACATGATTTCAAGAATATGTTCAGGTACCAGGCAGAAGAGCGAAAAGCTTTCAACTATCCCCCGTTCTGCAGGATGATCAGCCTGAGCGTAAAACATAAGGACAGGGCGCGTCTCAACTATTTTGCGGACCTGCTTGCAGCGGAGCTGCGCAACTCATTCGGCAGCAGGGTTCTCGGCCCTGAAGCCCCGGTGATCTACCGCATCCAGCTCTGGTATATCAAAACTATAATCCTGAAAATTGAAAGGGATAAATCATCCTCCAAAGCAAAACAGATCATCCGAGGGGCAGTTGAAAAGACGGAAAAGGAGAAGGGCGCTTCTTCGCTGAGGATCGTTGTGGATGTTGACCCGTATTGAATTCAGGAAAATAGGTGATCTCACCCTTTCCCTTATGATTTAAGGGAAAGGGCAGGGGATAGGGTTAAGATGATTTAATGAGGAACCCGGGATTAAAAGACGCATGAAGGCCTTTGCTTTTTTTTGTATATTTTTGAGATCAAATCCACCTGCATGAAAATCGAGGTCTCCAACGGGGAAATAATTGATAAGCTGACCATAATACAGATAAAGCTTGAACGCATGAAAGATCAGTCCAAGCTGAAGAACCTGAAAAAGGAATTCGATGTTTTGAAGGAGGCTTCTGATTCTATCATAAAAAATGACGATCCGCTCTATATTGCTTTATACGAGGTCAATAGCGAGCTTTGGGATATAGAGGATCGGATCCGCGACCTGGAAAGACGGAAGGATTTCGGAAAGGAATTCATCGAAACCGCCAGGGCAGTCTACTTCAAAAACGACAAACGCTCGGAAATAAAAAGAGAGATCAACATCAGAACTTCCTCGGGTCTGATTGAGGAAAAATCTTACGAAAAGTACTGATATGCGCCTTCTGGTGATCAGAAACTCGGCGATGGGTGATGTTGCACTTACGGTTCCTGTTCTTTATGGATTAAGGAACCAATATCCCTCTGCAGAGATCACCATGCTTACGGCAAGGAGTTTTCTGCCATTTTTCCGTTCCATTGGCGGGATGCATTTTTTTCATCCCGATTTCAGGGGCAGGCACAGGGGCATTGCAGGAACACTTAAGCTTTACGGGGATCTGAAAAGAGACGTAAACCCGGATATAATTATTGACCTGCATGATGTGCTGAGATCAAAAATGCTCAGGTCCGTCTTCAGGATGGCAGGTAAAAAGATATCAGTAATCGATAAGGGAAGAAAAGAAAAGAAAGATCTG
>DATGWQ010000112.1:0-21697 GCA_035299385.1 Bacteroidales bacterium
CAGGTGAAAAAGATCTACCTTTTTGAAAACGACAGGAGATGGATCGAAGCGCTGAAAGCCACTTTTGCTCCATGGAAAGACAAAGTTGAAATAGTCAACAAATTTGTTTCAGACAAAGATGACAGTACTCATGTCAGCATAGACAGTTTTATACGTGAAAAGGAATGTCCTACCTTCATTAAAATAGATGTTGATGGCGCGGAAGACTCAGTACTCAGAAGCTGCAGCGGTCTTTTCCAGTCGGGGAAACCGCTTAAGGTCGCTCTCTGCACCTATCACAAGCAGGACGATGAAAAGCTGTTCACTGTGCTGCTTGAGAATGTGGGATTCACCGTGGAGCCTTCGGCAGGGTACATGATTCACTATTATGATAAAAAAATTGCCCCGCCTTATCTCAGGAGGGGTCTGCTAAGGGCATTCAGATAGCCCCTCTGGCCTGCGGCCACCTCCCCAAATGGGGAGGCAATCCGGGAACAAACTGAGTCAGATTCTGAATTAGCCCCCCTTCAGGAGGGTTGGGGGGATCAGCCGCATTTGGAGCATCCGCAATCCTTGCATATAAGGCATCCTTCCTCGTAGACAAGGTTATGTCCCCCGCATTCGCCGCATGTTCCTTTGGCTTTTGTACCGTTTGGAATATATTTTTTAAGAGCTCTTTCCACGCCATTCTTCCAGTTGTTGATAGACTCGCTGTCGAGCTTAAGCGACTGGATGAGAGTGACCACATCCTGGATCGGCATCTCATGCCTGAGCACACCCGAGATCAGCTTTGCATAATTCCAGAATTCGGGACTGAAAGTGTGTGAAAGGCCGCCTATTGTCTTCTTGTAACCGTACCTGTCCGTATACTGGAAGTCGTATCGCCTGTTCCCTTCTTCATCCTTGTTTTTGATAATCTTCCCTTTGTTGATTGTCTTGGGAATGGGGAATACTTCCTCTTCTGCAACCCCTGTGAAGATTTCGTAGGGTTTCCCGTCCTTAAGGCCGACGAAAGCGACCCACTTCTCGTCGTTTATGTTGAACCTTATGACATCTGCATCAAGGACCTTGGGTCTCTTGGGCCTTTCAGAATGAATCTCCGTTTTCCCTGCGGTCAATACATTATTCCTCGACCCGTCGCGGTAAACAGTTGCGCCCTTGCACCCCGACTTCCAGGCTGTCATGTAAAGCTCGCTCACGAGCTCTTCCTTGACTTCAGCAGGAAGATTGATGGTTACGCTGATCGAATGATCGACCCATTTCTGGATGGCGCCCTGCATCTTCACCTTAGCAACCCAGTCGACATCATTGGCAGTTGCCTTGTAATAAGGTGATTTTGCGATTATTGTCTCTATTTCCTGGTCGTTCATCTTTGTGACAGCATCGGGATCGTACCCATTGAGCTTCAGCCAGTCCACAAATTTATGATGGAACACAACAAACTCTTCCCAGCAATCGCCTACCTCATCCTTGAAAGTGATATTTACATCCTTGTCATTGGGGTTGACTTTTCTTTTGCGTTTATAGAAAACCGAAAAGATAGGTTCAATGCCTGAAGTTGTCTGGGTCATAAGGCTTGTCGTACCTGTCGGAGCGATAGTGAGAAGGGCAATGTTCCTGCGTCCGAACTTCACCATATTGTTGTATAGCACAGGGTCTGCATCTTTTATCCTCTGGATGAAGGGATTGTCCTTTTCCCTTTCTGCATCGTAAATGGTGAATGAGCCTCTTTCCTTTGCGAGGTAAGTGCTTGACTTATAAGCTTCCAGGGTGAGCATTTTGTGAATGTCCACTGAAAAACTGACCGCTTCATTGCTTCCGTACCTGAGACCCAATGCGGCAAGCATGTCCCCTTCGGCAGTAATACCGATGCCTGTCCTCCTGCCCTCTTCCGCCTTCCTGCGGATGTTGGTCCAAAGGTTCCTTTCCACGCTTTTCAGCTCGGGTTCCTCCGGATCGGAGTCAATTTTTGAAAGAATCGAATCTATTTTCTCAAGCTCCAGGTCGATGATGTCGTCCATCATTCTCTGGGCAAGGCCTATATGTTCCTTATAGAGCTCGTAATCGAATTCTGCTTCTTTTGTGAAAGGATCCTTCACATAGCTGTAAAGGTTGATCGCCAGGAGCCTGCAGCTGTCGTAGGGGCAGAGTGGAATCTCGCCGCATGGATTGGTCGAAACGGTTGCATATCCGAGATCGGCATAGCAATCGGGAACACTTTCCCTGATTATGGTATCCCAGAAAAGGACGCCGGGCTCTGCCGATTTCCAGGCATTGTGGATTATCTTGTTCCAGAGCTGGACCGCATCGATGTCATTTACAAACTTCGGATTATCGGAGTTTATGGGATATTGCTGCCTGAATACTTTCTTTTCTTCGACGCAGCGCATAAATTCATCCGTAAGCTTGACGGAGACATTTGCACCTGTCACTTTACCGCTTTCGAGCTTGGCATCGATGAATTTACCTGAATCGGGATGCTTGATTGAAATGGAAAGCATAAGAGCGCCGCGCCTTCCGTCCTGGGCAACCTCGCGTGTGGAATTGGAATACCTCTCCATGAACGGCACCACGCCTGTGGATGTGAGTGCGCTGTTGAGTACCGGGGTCCCTTTAGGCCTTATATGTGAAAGGTCGTGACCGACACCACCTCTCCTTTTCATCAGCTGCACCTGTTCCTGATCGATTTTCATAATGCCGCCGTATGAATCGGAATTGCCTTTATTACCGATAACGAAACAGTTTGATAATGAAGCTATCTGGTACTCATTGCCGATACCTGTCATCGGTCCGCCCTGGGGAACGATATATTTGAAATCCTTCAGGACACTATATATAAGTTCTACCGGGATGGGATTTTTATACTTTTTCTCGATGCGGTGGATCTCACGTGCAAGTCTCCAATGCATGTCATCAGGAGTCTTTTCAAAGAGGTTCCCGAATGAATCCTTCAAAGCATACTTGTTTGCCCATACCCTTGCCGCAAGCTCATCCCCGTTGAAGTAACGGATACTTGCCTCAACCGCCTCCTCATGAGAATAGATTGCTTTCTTTCCGCTCTCTTTCTTTTCTTTGCTGTTTTGCATTTCCTTTACCTCTTCTCTCTTAACCTTTCCTGTCGCAACAGACGGATCCTGGACAAATAAGTCTTCCATATTTTATTATAATCTGATTAAGAAATATTTAGATGTTCCTAGATGACAACCGAACTTATTTTTAAAGATAGACGAGGCACGAACGGAAAGCAATAGAGATTATTTCAAGTTTATTAACATTTGAAGATATGTTATTAACTTTAGTATAATTGGTTCATTATATGTAATTTATGAAATATGTGTTCATTAATTTTTAAGTGAAAATTAATCCGGAATTAACGCATAATCAGGGGATATATTGTATATGATGGGTTATTAACAATCGTGGGTGAAAAGGACAAAAACAGTAGGGCCATGCCATGGCATGGCCCTACAAAATCAATAAAAAAGGCCGCCCTTTCGGACGGCCTCTTTAAAATTTTCTTTATTGAATCCTCTAATTGAATATGTAACGAAGACCCAGCTGTAAGCTCCAAGCCTGATTAATATTCAGGTAATCAGAAAAGGTCTTTGTCGGGTATTCATTATTGACTTTGACCATCGAGTACCTTGGAACATTGCCTGCATCTTTCCCTTCGTACTTAAGAATAGCACCATAATTGCTGATAGCCATATTCTGGTAAACTCCCCAGCTGGGATTCAGAAGGTGGCCCACATTCAGTAAGTCAACTGTGAATTGAAGCGTGTTACTTGTCGTACCTGCCTTAATTGAAAAATCCTGAACAAAGCGGAAATCCAGCCTGTTTACCCAGGGTGCACGTGCTGTATATGCTTCTGCATATTGTCCTTTATGACTGCTCAGGTATTTATCCTGATCCATGAAAGCGAAGAATGCATCTTCATCTGCAGTGGATACAAATTGAATATCGCCCTTTTGTTTCGGTATGTAAAGCAGGTCATAGTTATTACCGTCACCGTTCATATCGTTGCTGTAGGTAAAGCTGTTCCCGAAAGGAGTGAATCCGGAATAGAACAGGCTGACGGTAGATGCCAGAAGGTCGTTCAGGTAAGAAATGCGATACGATAATGAACCGATCACCTTATCAGGAACCACATACTGCGAACGCTGCAAGGTTGCGTTATTCGGACCATTTACTGTAATAAGCCCTACCCATGCCGAGTTTGCGTTGCTGCCTGGCATACCGGATATTTCTTTCATTTCGGTATGCGTGTAGGCTGCCATGATATTGAGATTTTTTATCGGCTCGGCATTGGCGGTAAGATTGAGTGTGTATCCGTAACCTTCGTTTGTGTTAACAAGTACTGTTGCATCTTTTACTGCACTGTTATACAGGTAAGCACCACCGGCCGGGAAGATATAACGGTTGTCAGGTCCTGCAAATTTTGCCCAGCTTTCGTCAGGATTTTTAACAGCGTAGTTATTGAGCATCACAGCATTGATATTCTTTGTAAAAATACCTTCAGCTGTAAGGGAGAACGGGAATTCAACAGGGATTTTATAATCGACTGCTGCTGAAGATTTCCATACCTGTGGCATCCTGAAATTATGATCAACTCCTGCAATTGAACTTGGGATACTGCCGTCAGCCGGAGTAACAACCGTCTGGAAACCGAGTTTTTCGATCATCTGGTTGACATCGGTTGTCATATCTCCTGTGAGTAAATCCAGCCTCGGGTCGCGTGTTTTCACAGTGCCATTTGCATTGAATGATGTCTGTACCTTCATCAGGATCTGGTTCATACCGGCATTGGACGGCATATTGGTAAAGAATACGAGGGGAAGACGGCCAGTGAAAATACCGGTTCCGCCACGGAAAACAACTGACTTGTCACCTTTTATATCCCAGGTAAAGCCAAGGCGCGGTGACCAGTTTAATCTTGATTTGGGCCACTCACCGGTATTTATGTTCCGGCCTCCGAAATCGAGGTTGAGAATGGCATTGTTGGTCATAATGTCATTGATGAATGTAAGATTGTCTGCACGCAGGCCTGCGGTAAGCTTGAAGTTCTGAATGGGATTCCATTCGTCCTGGACGTATGCGCCGATCTGGTTAAATTCAACCGCATTCGAAGGCACAAGCGCGCCGTTCGTGCCATAAGTGAGGGCAAAGTCTACAGGAGCAGCCCCGTTGATAAAGTCCGTTAAACTTTTATAACGATAGTACCCGGTACCGCTGCGCATATAGTTGTTGTCTGCCATCTGATTTTCGAAACTGACGCCCGCAGTCAGCTTGTGGGAATTGATGTAATATGTAAAATTATCTGTCGCCGTAAGAATATTGTTCTTTACGCCATTGTTCCAGGTAAACAATTCATATCCTGCAGATATGTAGGGATCCAGGGCTGCTGCGCCGGTTGCAATATCCCCGCTCATGATATCTATGAATGGAAACGGCTTGGATTCTGAACCGCGGACATCCTGGATATCGGAGTAGGTCAATAACAATTGATTTGACATGACCTTCGAGAAGCGGCTGTTTAATTCGACCGATCCTGAATTGACAATATTGTCCATCGAATACATCGAATTTGCGAATGACATCGAATATATTCCTACCCTGTCTTTTTTGCTGTCCCTGTAACTGCCGTCGGTGGAGTTGCCGTTTGGCGGGTTCCAGGCTGTGTTCTTGGTGTGATTGAAACGGACACTCAGCTTATTGGCTTCATTTATGTTCCAGTCAAGGCGGGCAAGGTATTTCATGTTTACCTCGTCGGCAGGGAAATTCGAAAATGATCCTGTCTCATAGCCGTACTTCGTCCTGAGGAAATCGGAAACCCTCTGCAAATCGGATTCAGTTACACGTGAAATAGTCTGCTGATCTGAAACGCCATCGGTCGACGCACGCCAGCGGATTACCTGCTGCGGTGTCTTTTCGTATTCGAAATTCCCAAAGAAGAATACCTTGTTTTTGATGATTGGACCACCAACCGTGAAACCATAGATGGAATTGGATTCCTTCGGACGCTGACCGAAATACTTGCTACCAACAACATTACCCCTCATATCCTGATTGGTATAGTAAGTGTAAGCCGATCCTTTAAAGGTGTTGGTACCTGACTTGGTAATGGCATTGATTCCACCACCTATGAAGTTGGTCTGGCGCACATCGAAAGGAGCAATTACAACCTGAACTTCTTCGATGGCATCCACAGAGATCGGATTTCCTCCTCCGGGCAAACTGCTGCTCAATCCAAAGTTATTGTTGAAGTTTGCACCGTCTACGGTGAAATTCGTTGACCTGCCGTCACCACCGGCAAAACTCATCCCGTTTGTATACGGAGATACCCGGGCAAAATCGGAAATGCTCCTGTTAATTGTAGGCAGGGTAACCATCTGTGCCCCCGATATGTTTGTCGTTGCACCTGTTTTTGTGGTATTGAATGCACTTGGTTTGGATCCCACAACAACTACTTCGTTCAATTCAGTGCTGGATTCAGTAAGGCCGGTATTAAGACTGAAGTTTTCACCTAACAAAAGGTTAATGTCAGTGTATGTTTTTTTGGAAAACCCAACAAAGGAGACTTCAGCTTTGTACGGTCCGCCCGGTCTCATACCCTGAATTGAAAACAGACCCAGGTTATTGGTGGTAGCACCATATACTGTTCCTGAAGGAACATGGGTGGCAACAACAGTAGCGCCAGGAAGGGCTTCACCCTTGCTGTCAACAATCCTGCCACTCATTGATGATGTGGTTGAGCCCTGGCCAAAGAGCATAACCCCGCTCACCAGGAACACCAACATCATAAACAATCGTTTGAACTGGTTCATCATAAAATAATAAGAATTAAGGTTTATATTTGGAATTATATTATTGATTTTGAATTAGATATTGTGTGAAATCCATTTTTGCGTCCGGGTGGACAATTTACACAGCTTCAGATGAATAGCAATAAAGCGGAACTTTTGACTTTTAAACAAGTTATAAGCTTGTTGTTGTTTATATCTTGGGTATTATTTCCTCAAGTATCCGCGACGTTGCACCGATATTTTTACTAACATAATAAGAGGCCGATCTGGCTGACTGTAAGTAAAATGCTTCATCATTAAGCAATCTGTCTATTATTCCCCCGAATTCTTCATAATTTATAAATGTCATTGCACCTTTTTGCTTTAATAATTCCACAGCCTCCCTGAACTTTTCATGTCTTGGTCCGAACAGAACAGGTATTCCCCAGCATGCGGGTTCAAGTATGTTGTGTATTCCTTTCCCGAATCCTCCCCCTACTTCGGCAATATTAGCATACCTGTAGGCAGAGGACAGCATTCCTATATTATCTATTATCAGCACTCTCGCTCCTGAGCTTCCGGGAGCGCCGTTGTATTTTGAAAACCTGACGCTTTCCACCGTTAATAGCTTTTGCAGCCTCTCGATGTTTGCATCATCGATCTCATGCGGAGCAAAGACCCATTTCATCCGGCCCGGATGAAGGTTGATGTACTTCGAGATAATTTCTTCATCAGCGCTCCAGCTGCTTCCTGCAAGAAAAAGCTTCTCCTCTCCCATGAAATCTTCAAGCTCGTTTATCTTTCTTGCTGCCGAAGCTATTTTCACCACCCTGTCGAACCGGGTATCGCCGGCAACGATCACATTGTTTATCCCTGCGTTCTTCAGCAATTCCGCTGAAGCTTCATCCTGCACAAACAGGAGCCTGAATTTCCCCAGCATCGACCTGAAGAAAGATCCGTAACTTCTGAAGAAAGGCTGCTCTTTCCTGAATATTCCTGAGATGAGGTATAACGGTATGTTATTCCTGTGAAGCACGGAAATGTAATTATGCCAGAATTCATACTTGACGAAGATGGCAGCCTCGGGATGCACAAGCTTTATGAATTTTGCCGCATTACCGGGAGTGTCGGCCGGAAGATACACTATGCAATCTGCCAGGGGATAGTTCTTGCGTATCTCGTAACCGGAGGGTGAAAAAAAAGTAAGCAGGATCTTCAGGTCGGGCTTTGAATGCCTGATCTCTTCAATCACCGGCCTGCCCTGCTCAAATTCACCAAGCGATGCGCAATGTACCCACAGAACTTTATCCCGCTTGCTGATCCTTTCAGTTACCAGGCCCTGCCAATCCTTGCGCCCGCTGGTCAACAACGCAGCTTTCGCGCTGAATAATGCTGCAAGCCTGATTGCGAGTGTGTAGAGTATTATTCCGGTATTGTACAGCAACTTCATGCAGCTTTTTTTGAAGGGGCAAAGTTATTTAAATTATTTTTGCCTTTCCAATACATATAATAAATATGGTAAGACTTGTCGCCCTGATTATTTCCATAGTGCTGCTGATCCTGGCTGCATCAATGGCAATGGGCTTCATGAAACTGACAAGGTACAGGGTGTCGTGGATACTTCTCTCGCTGTCGTTTGTTTTCATGGCGGTGATGAAGATCATTCAGCTGTTCGAATACCTGAACGGCCCTCCTTCGTATACGTGGCAGATGATTTATGAATGGTTCGGAGTGGGTGTCTCAGTTATGATTATGGGTGGCGTCATACTGATGAGGGAGCTGTTCTATTCGCTCAAAAAAGCCGAAACTGACAGGCAGCGGACCGAGAAAAGAGTTCTCAATGCAATAATAAACACCGAGGAAAACGAACGGAAGCGATTTGCAAAAGACCTTCACGACGGGCTCGGCCCCCTTCTTTCCACCGTGAAGATGTCGCTCTCGGCCCTGAATACCAGGATCAAAGATCCCTCCGGAATAGAAATACTTAATAATACGAGCCACGTCGTAAATGAAGCAATAACAACGATAAAGGACATTTCCAACAACCTGAGCCCCCACGTACTTTCCAATTTCGGGCTTTCCAGCGCCATCGGGGCATTCACTACGAAAATCAACCAGACACGCGCGATTGAGATAGTCTTCAAGTCAAACATGGAAAACACCAGGCTCGAGAACGAAAAGGAAGTTGTGATGTACAGGGCAGTATGCGAGCTTATCACAAACTCGATTTCACACTCGGGGGCATCGAGGATAGATATCGAGCTGAACAAGCAGGGAAAATTCATTACCTTGCAGTTTTCTGATAACGGACGCGGCTTTGACACTTCGTCATTGAGGAAAGAAGATACGAAAGGCATGGGGCTGTCTAATATCGAGACAAGGGTAAGAACTGTTGAAGGGGTATTTGTGCTCGAGAGCACACCGGGCAAGGGAACCGGAGCACTGATAAAGATGATCGAATAGATTTAAGAATATCGATTGACGATTTCTGATCCGGAAGTAAGATCAAAATTTCAAAAATCGTTAATCCTGAACATTCAGATGGAAAAAATAAAAATCATTATTGTCGATGACCATCAGCTCTTCAGGAACGGGCTGAAAATACTCCTGGATGCCTTCCCGGAATTCGAGGTCATCGCAGGAGCTTCCAGTGGGAACGATCTTCTTGAAATCATTAAAAACACCCGGGCAGACGTAGCCCTCATGGATATAAACATGCCTGAGATGGACGGGATAGAGGCAACCAGAAAAGCTCTTAAAATCGACCCTGACCTGAATGTAATAGCTCTTTCAATGTACAGTGAAGAGGAGTATTATTACAAAATGGTCGATACCGGCGCGAAAGGCTTCATCCTTAAAGATTCCGACATCTCCGAGGTAAGGGAAGCAATCCTTACGGTAGTGAAAGGAGGCACCTACTTCTCGCAGGAGCTCCTGTATCACGTCATCCAGAAGATCAAGCACAGGGAAAACGAAAGCAAGTCAGCCAGCCTCTCGAAAAGAGAGAAGGAGATACTTCTCAAAATCTGCGAGGGCTTTTCAAACCAGGAAATCGCCGAGTCGCTTTTCATAAGCAAAAGGACAGTCGACAAACACAGGGCCAATCTTTTGGGCAAGACTAACTCGAAGAATACGGCCAGCCTGATATTGTTTGCGATAAAGAATAAGCTGATTGAAATTTAGAAAGGGCGCCAAGGCGAGGGGGCGAGGGGGCGAAAGGGCGACAAGGCGAAAGGGCGACAAGGCGAGGGTGTATTGAACCTTGAACCTGTTTTTAATTAAATAAATATGTCAGTTGCCAGTGATCTCGGGAACAAAGGCGAAGACCTCGCTGTTGAATACCTCAGGAACAAGGGTTATAAGATACTCTTCAGGAACTTCCAGTGGGGGAAGAACGAAATCGATATCATAGCCGAAACAGACGATTTTGTTGTTTTCACCGAAGTGAAGACACGTGGCGAGAATCCCCTCGATCCGCCTGTAAATGCAATCACCCGCGAAAAACAGAAATCGATAATCTGGGCCGCGGAAGGTTACATTAAAAGATACAATGTTGCAAAAGAGGGCAGGTTCGACGTGATCACGATCATCCGAAAAGGCGAAGGTTTCGAAATAGATCATATTGAGGATGCGTTCTATCCGTCGCTGAGGTGATGCATGAGGCGTCAGGCGTCAGGTGTCAGGTGTGAGACGAGGCATTGAGCCCCGGAATTCCCCTCCCTGGAGGGGCAAGGGGTGGGTTAACAGGAGCGTTGAGCGTTGAGCGTTGAGTATGTTGACAATCTAAAGTCCCCCAATTGGGGGATTAGGGGGTAAAAAGATGAATATTGAAATTTTACGTGACTACTGCATTTCCAAAGATGACGCCGAAGAATGTTTTCCTTTCGGTGATGACACACTCGTATTCAAGATAGACGGAAAGATCTTCGCCCTTGCCGGTCTTGAAGGAGATCCTTCAGTGAACCTCAAATGCGATCCTGAATCCGCCCTCGAGCTCCGCGAAAACTATCCCTGCGTTCAGCCCGGCTATCACATGAATAAGAAGCACTGGAACACAATAATCCTCGACGGTTCAGTTCCTGATAATCTTGTATTTAGCTGGATAGATCATTCCTATGATCTTGTTGCCGCTAAGAAGTAACTGACATCCTTATTGTTTGGCCCAGTTAGATCTCGTCAAAAGGTCATTCCTAACCGGAACAATACCATTTTCTGTGTTACCACATTCGTTGGTTGATCTCCGTTATCTCTTGTAATGTCAAATAAGTTATTGTCAAATCCAATACCAAATATGAAGTCATTATTTCCTGCAAGAGGATATTCCATGCCCGCCATTATATGGAATGAAAGGTTGAATCTGTTCAGTTCCGGTGAAGCATTACCTCCATAGATGTGAAGTGATGGTATGTCCGCCCTGCTTTTTATTACGATTTCAGGTGCGAATCCAAGATCAGTGAAAAATCTCCCGTAACCAATCGCGTTGGACTTTAGCTTTATTCCAAGAGGTATGGAAAGATATGAGGTTCTATAGGTAATTGCTTCACCCGGATCGACAGTAAAAATCGAATTGTTGTAATAGTCCTTAAACTCGAAACGGGTGGGCTCCCAGTTTGTGAGCCTTCCGCCGGCTTTAATGATGCTTATCCCCGAATAAAAGGAATAGTTAGGACCAAAATAATTGTTCTGCAAAATGCCGAAATCAAATCCCGGGACTGCACCTTCACTGCGGGTATGATAGCTGTCAGTTGAAAACCAGCTGATAAGTGGATCGAAATGGATGCTGAAACTTACCCACGGCTGAAAGCCATCCCTCAGATTATATGGGTCAAAACGCTGACGGTAGATCTGTGTAGGGACAGTCCTGTAATGAGGCTTCTGCATCCTTGAAGGGTATCCTTCCTGAGAGTTCGCAGCGAGGCATATTAATGTCAGAAAAAAAACCATAACTGCAATCCCGGTTACTGTGATGTGTCTATGTATGTTTTTCATTTAAAGAGCTGGTCAAATTTATACTCGAACATTGTAGTACATGAATACTATCCTGAGGCTATGGTTGCAAATAGTGTACCAACTCACCCAATATGCATGTTGCTGTATGTTTATATATGGCGCAGGAGCAAGGGAATAATTGATCTTCCTTATTTTAATCATGAAGAGGAAAAATGGCGTATTAAAAGCAATTTTAAATTTTCTCAGTTTAGAATAAAAAATAGTTATAATTTTATGCCCTTCAGAAACTTAAATCACATGAAAAAACAAGTATTCTCAATACTGGTGATCGCCGTCATGACGATGTCTGCCGGCGCTCAGAAAAAAAATACCGACGGCTCAACCAAAACCACAATCGGATACAGCTTCACACCTGTTGTGCAGCTCAAGGCCACTCCGGTTAAGGACCAGGCAAATACCGGAACATGCTGGTGCTTTGCAACAACTTCGTTTATCGAATCAGAGCTGCTCAGGATGGGCAAAGGCGAGTATGACCTCTCCGAGATGTGGATCGTAAGGAATAATTATGTGGATAAGCTCAGGGACAACTTTGCGCAGAAAGGAAACGGCAATCTCACCCAGGGCAGCCTGGCTCATGATTTCATGATAGAATTCACGCAAAACGGAATTGTTCCAGACGAAGTATACACCGGTCTGAACTACAGTTTGCCGAATCACAATCATGGCGAGCTGAATGCATTCATCAATGCAATCGGAAAAGTTGCAGTTGACAGGAGAAGGGAAAGCGACCAGTACATTACCATCGTCGATGAAGTGCTTGACACGTACCTCGGTAAAAAACCGGAGAGCTTTGTATATAAAGGAGTGGGTTATACCCCAAAATCCTTTGCAAAGAGCCTGGGCATCAATCCTGACGATTATGTTGAGATAACTTCTTTCACTCACTTCCCCTTCTACCAAAAAGGGCCCGTTCCCGTTCCTGATAACTGGAGGCATGTCGACATGTACAATGTTCCGCTAAATGAGCTTATCGAGGTAATGGACTATTCCCTCAACAATGGCTACACGATAGCCTGGGACGGTGATGTAAGCGAGCGGGGGTTTGCTCATGGCAAGGGTGTTGCTGTTATACCCGATGTCGAAAATACAGACACCTGGTCACCGGCTGACAAGAAGAAATATGGCCCGATGTCAAAAGAGGACAGGACCACCGAGGCTTATAAATTCAACCAGCCTTTCCCTGAAATGAGCATCTCTCAGGAGTACAGGCAGAAAGGTTTCGAGGATAAATCCACCACAGACGATCATCTTATGCATGTTACAGGTATGGTAAAGGACCAGAACGGAACAAAATACTATACCACGAAAAATTCGTGGGGGCCCGGGAATCCTTTGAGCGGATACCTGAATATGTCGGAGAGTTATGTAAGGGCAAAGACCATCTTTGTGATGGTTCATAAGAATGCCATACCGGCTGAGATAAGGACGAAGCTGGGGATTTGACCCGCCCCTCTAAATCCCCTTAAATGGGGGGACTTTGGTTCTCGACATTTGAAAATCTTTTAGCGGGGGACTCTCCTCCCCATTTGGGGAGGACGGGAGGGGCAGCCGAGGTCATTCCACCATCAAATTGCATCCCCGTATGTCGCTGTTGTCAAATCTTCCAAGTACTTCGAAGCTGCCATCTGCTGAAATCCTTCCAAGATCTGACGTGGCGATGAATGAGCAGGAATTTATGTTCGCAAGATCTATTACATTGATCCCGCCGGTCTTGCCGGGCTCCCTGATCATGCTGAGGGGATCCTGCGGATCCCTTAGTATGATCTTCATCCATGGAGGACACCTGAACAGTCCTTTGCCCTTCGAGTAAGCCTGGCTGAGAAGCTCGGTCATGCCATATTCCGAATGAACTGCTTTAAGTCTTAATTTTGATGTAAGTGCGGAGTGCAGCTCTTCCCTGGTAATTTCTCTTCTCCGGCCCTTCATTCCTCCTGTCTCCATCACCGTAAAGCCCTTGAGATCAGGCCCGGAACTCTCAGCAAGATCGAGAAGGGCGAAACTAACTCCAATGATCATAGCTTTCCTTCCCCTGTTACGCCAGTTCCTGGCTTTGCGGATGAAATCAGTAATGTCTTCCTTATAAAATCCGCTTAACTTGTGTCCGGTCTCTTTAATGAGCCTGTCAGCCATATAAACCAGTGACGATCCTGCCCTTTCGGTATAGGAAGGCAAAAGAGCTGCAATGATATACCTGCCCGGATCACCATAAAAAGATCGGAACCCCCTGAGGAAGCTCTCCTCGTAAACCCTCAGGTCTGTGATGAAATGCTTGGCTGTTATCATCCCGGCAGTACCGCTGCTTTCAAAAATCATTTCGACCCTGATCTCCCCGGTGATCACGGTATGATCGCGGAAGAATTCGACAGGCATGAAAGGAATTTCGACAAGCTCCTTGACGCTGCCGGGATCTTTTCCAAGGTAATCGACAAAAGACCTGTAAACGGGATTATTCGCGTACTGGTAGTTGAATAGTTCGATTGAAAGCGAAGTAAAACCGGGGCCATCCTTTACATCGAATACCCGGTCCCTGAAATTCTCCTTCATGATCAGGGAAAGTTTAGGGTTCCGTCAGGCTGGTACTGCCATTCAAATGTGCATTCCCCGTAATTGATCGTTCTCCCGATGTTCTGCCTTTTTTCGATCAGGGTGGAAATTGTCCTGATCTTTGTATAGGTGTTTGTACCGGAACGGTAGATCCATACCTGGTTTGGGAGAACAGCTGTTGAAAAATCAATCCACTGTGCCGGGTCTGCTGTTTTGAGATTATTGTAAGCATCTTTTGCGGCGCTCTCTGAAGGGTAATCGGCAACTTTGGAGAAAGATGGTTTAAGATTGTTGGCCTCAAATATAAGGGTGTGACTATCGAGGGTATCAATTATGATATCCGGTCCGGGGACATTTTCCGTAGATACTTCCTTACCTGTCGAAAACGTGAATCCATGAAGCGCATATGTTGAATGCTCTTCATACCTCAGGTTGGTGATGGTCTGTGTGCCGGTTGTAGGGGGGATGTCGGTCTTCTTGCATGCGGCGGCAAGCAGTGCAAGTATGATAATTATGCAGGCGGATTGTTTCATAATAATATTTACAAATATAACAAACGCAGCTATATTCAGTTCAAAAAACAGGTCACTCTTTCATCTCCACCCACCTCCTGAAAAGCAGGTCGTTTATCTTGTAGTATTTCCTTCCTTCAGGCGTGAAATCATAATGTATAAGCTCCATCTTCATGAGCGATTTAAGCGATCTCAATACTGTTGCCGGCGCACCGAGATTGTTCTTATTTATGAATTCGGATGAAGTCGGTTCAAAAACTTCACCTTCCCTGCCGGCAGCCTTCAGCAAATGCCATTGAGGATTGGTAAGCATTCCCCGATAGTTATAGAATACGGGTTCCTGCTCCAGGAGCAACTTTGAAGCTTCCTGCTTCCATAATGTTTCTGTTATTTCATGTGAACCGCTCAGAAAGAGCCTGCTGCACAGAAGCTGAACGTAATATGTATGGATATCAGCCCATTGAAGGATTTTCGAAACAGTTACGGCACTGATTCCGATCTCTGCTTCGCTGAATTTATCCATGATAAATCCGGTGTACTTTGATTGTTCGATCCGGCCTATTTTCAAAAATGCTGAACTGTTATAAAAAGGCCTCGATGGCAATGTGAAGAGCTCATTCATCAGATGCTGCTGGCTTCCCGAGAAAATGAAGACAAGATTCTTCATGCGCTGGATGATCGTTCTCAGCATTGCATCCGTATTCGGTTCCGGGTAATTAAGTATCTGCTGAAACTCATCGATCGCAATGACGATTTTTTCATCCTGCTTTTCCAGGAAGTTAAGGATGCTCCGGACTCTTTCATCAGCGCTCTCACTGTCTGGTAAAAAAGAGACCTGTGGTGTTCCGGTCAGGTCATCAAATTTAATTACCGGCCGGAGTGTCTTTATAAAATCCCATAATTTTTTGCCAAATCCTTTGCTCCCGGATGCATTGCGAATGAGTGAAGTTGCCAGTTCATTCAAAAAATCATTCCTGCTCTCTGTTGAAAGGATATCCAGATACACAGCTTTTGCCCCGAGAGACCTTTTATTAAGAACGTGCATGATAAGCGAAGTTTTGCCCATCCTCCTTTCGGCCGTGAGAATTGTGGACACACCGCCTTTAATATTTGTAACCAGCATCCTGGTTTCATCTTCGCGGTCACAGAAGTACTCAGAACCGTAATATCCCGTTAACGGGAAAGGAGTTGATGGCTTTTTCATATTCAAACTTTTACACTCAAATGTAATTAACAAATTGTAATTTACAAAATGTAAATTATATAATGTAAATCATATAATGTAAATCACAAAAAAGGCCGCACTTTTCATGCAGCCCTTTATCAAATGGAAGAGACGTTGCATGCAACGTCCCTACATCTGTGATAACACATTATTGTAACGCCGTTGCATGCAACGGCGCAACTCTAAGTACTCTAGCTCACTCTAGTCACTCTAGTCACTCTAGTCACTCTAGTCACTTTCTTATTCCTTCCTTATTGCCGTAATCCCCGGAAGCTTCTTCCCTTCCATGTATTCAAGCATTGCGCCACCACCTGTAGAAACATAACTGACCTTGTCGGCAAGCTTATTCTTATTGATGGCAGCAACTGAATCGCCGCCCCCGATAAGACTGTATGCACCCTTTGCCGTTGCTGCCGCTATGGCTTTCGCGATTGCGGTCGTGCCTTTTGAGAATTTCTCCATCTCGAAAACACCCATGGGCCCGTTCCAGAGGATGGTCTTTGAGTTATCTATCACATCACTGAAGAGCTTTATGCTATTGTCCGAAATGTCAAGTCCCATCCAGCCATCGGGTACCGCATTAACATCAGTAACCGAGGTCTGTGCATCATTCGAGAACTCGCTTGCATTAAGGCTGTCGACTGGCAGTAAAAGCCTGATGCCTTTTTCCTTTGCCTTGTTGATCAGCTGGAGTGCCAGGTCAAGCTTGTCTTCCTCGCAAAGTGACTTGCCTATTTTTCCTCCCATAGCCTTGACAAAGGTATAGGTCATACCGCCACCGATAATAAGGTTGTCGACCCTGTTCATCAGGTTTTCTATGAGAAGGATCTTGTCTGAAACCTTGGCACCGCCCATGATGGCTGTGAAAGGTCTCTGAGGGTTCTTAAGGACCTTGTCCATCGCTGCCAGCTCGCTGTTGATAAGGAAGCCGAACATTTTCTTGTCTTCCTCGAAATAATCAGCCATCACTGCTGTTGTGGCATGTGCACGGTGAGCAGTACCGAAAGCATCGTTCACGTAAACTTCGGCATAGCCTGCAAGCTTCTTTGCCATTTCTTTCTGCCTTACCTTCAGCTCGGCTTTGGCAGCTTTCTTCTCTTCGTCTGTCGCTGTTTCAGGAAGTACCGGCTTGCCTTCCTCTTCAGGATAGAACCTTACATTCTCCAGGAGAAGAACTTCACCGGGTTTCAGCGCTGCAGTCATCCTCTGTGCCGATTCTCCAAGGCAATCATCTGCAAAAAGAACCTTCATGCCCAGGTGCTTTTCCAGCACGGGCAGAACGGGCTTAAGCGAGTATTTCTCCATACGTCCTTCAGGCCTGCCGAGGTGAGACATAAGGATGCAGCATCCGCCATCGGCAAGTATTTTCTTTATCGTCGGGAGAGCGCCCCTGATGCGGGTATCATCGGTTACCTCACCTGTTTTCTTGTCGAGCGGTACATTGAAATCAACCCTGACAATGGCTTTCTTTCCCTTGAAATTGAAATCCTGGATCATTTTCATAATATGTGTTTTTTTAAGTTCTGTTAAATCTTTCACAAACCTACAGATTTTTCAGGAAATATTTATCATTGCCCCTCTTAAATCCCCCCATATGAGGGGGACTTTTGTTTCAGTATATGCCAAGTTACATTTCAATTCTGAAGTTTTTATCCAATAGACCTCTCCCCAACCCCTCCCCCGGGGTGGGAGGGGCTAGATCTTTAATGTAATATAATTCAAGTATACGATTGTCCCCCTCCCGCTCAGGGGAGAGGGATTCAGGGGGAGAGGTCTCCTACACAAACAAATTACTATCTTTGTCAGAACATTTTTCATCAGCAGGAAATGAATTTCGCACAGATCCCGGGACAAAAAGATATAATTGCAAAGCTCATCAGGACAGTTAAAGAAGGAAAGGTGAGCCATGCACAGCTTTTTGCAGGTCCTGAAGGTAACGGAGGCCTGGCTCTTGCCCTCGCATATGCCAGGTTCATCAGTTGCGAAAATCCGTCTGAAAACGATTCATGCGGAACATGCAGGTCGTGCGTTAAATATGACAAGCTCATACATCCCGATCTTCATCTTGTCTTTCCGGTTGTGAAAACGAAAAAATTCCAGGAGCCTGTAAGCGACAATTACATTGAAGCCTGGAGGGAAATGGTTGTCAGGTCACCATTCTTTTCGCTTAACAAATGGCTTGCCTCGCTCGAGACTGAAAACCTGCAGGGAATGATCTACACCTTCGAGGCAGCAGAGATCATAAGGAAGCTGAACCTGAAATCTTTCGAGTCGGATTATAAGATCATGATCATCTGGCTGCCGGAGAAGATGCAGGCTGTAACATCCAACAAGCTGCTGAAACTGATCGAGGAGCCACCCGACAAAACAATCTTCATACTCGTATCCGAAGAACCGGGCAGGATAATCCCGACAATACTTTCAAGGTGCCAGCTGTTAAAGATACCCGGCTTTGCAGGGAAGGATATTGAAAATTACCTTGCTGCAAAATACAGCCTCGATAAAACCAGGGCATCAGATATCGCACGTGTCGCAAACGGAAACATCTGCAGGGCGTCGGATCTGAGTGAAAACCAGGATTCATCAAACGTCAAACTCGATAAATTCAGGGAGCTGATGCGCCTCGCCTACAAAGGCGATGTCATTCCGCTTCAGGGCCTCACCGAAGAGATTGCTTCATGGAAAAGGGAAGAGCAGAAAAGCTTCATCATGTTCTCTCTCAGGATCTTCCGCGAGAACCTGATGATGACACTCGGCCAGCCCGACGGCATGGTATATCTTTCTGCTGAAGAGAAAGCCTTTTCAGGGAAATTTCATCCTTTCATCAATGAAAAAAATGTAGAACGTCTTTCCGAAGAATTCGGGCTTGCCTGCTCACATATCGAGGCCAACGCCAGCTCAAAAATCGTGTTTCTCGATCTGGCGCTGAAAGTTGCAAGGCTTATCCGTTGACTTTCAGTCTTGGTTTAATGTTTTTATTGATTACTTTTGCAGTGATTTTTTAAATGTCAGATGACGGAAAATGATGATTTATCAGGTCAATCAGGCGAAGAGCTGAGATTGCCCGATCTTACATATAAGCCAGGTTGCAATAAACTCGACTCATTCAACTGGCTGAATGAGGTTCCGGAAACATCCGGAATGAATGATATCGTGGAGGTTCGTTTTAAGAATACCAGGAAAGGCTTTTACAGGAACGTCAATAACCTGAGGCTCGAAATCGGTGATGTTGTTGCCGTGGAGGCTTCTCCGGGGCACGACATAGGAAGGGTATCGATGACCGGGGCTCTTGTTGCAGAGCAGCTCAAGAGACTTAAGGTTTTCCCTTCCGCAGAGGAGATGAAGAAGGTCTACAGGAAGGCAAAGGCAGTTGATGTTCAGAAATGGGATGAAGCAAAGAAGCTCGAAACCACTACTATGCTCAGGTCAAGGAAGATTGCCGAGGACCTGAAGCTGAATATGAAAATAGGCGACGTGGAGTACCAGGGCGATAAGACCAAAGCCATATTCTATTATATCGCTGATGAAAGAGTGGACTTCCGGCAGCTTATAAAAGTGCTAGCCGAAGAGTTCAGGGTGAGGATAGAGATGCGCCAGATAGGTGCGCGCCAGGAAGCCGGGAGAATAGGCGGAATAGGCTCCTGCGGAAGAGAGCTCTGCTGTGCGACACATATCACTAACTTTGTTTCGGTAACAACAACCCACGCCAAATACCAGGAGCTTTCGCTTAACCCCCAGAAGCTTGCAGGCCAGTGCGGCAAGCTGAAGTGCTGCCTCAACTTTGAGCTTGACTGCTATGTGGACGCACAGAAATCCTTTCCTCCCAGGGAAGTACCTTTGGAGGCAATGGATTGCACTGCCTGGTTCTTCAAAATGGAGGTGCATAAGGGAATTTACTGGTATACCACTGAAAAGGACAGCTCCGCAAACCTCATAGCGCTCCCTGTTGAAAGGGTCAAGGCAATCCAGGCGCTGAACAGGAAAGGCAAGAAGGTCGACAAACTGAAAGACTCCATAGAATCCTGGGAAACTGAACCTGTTAATGAGGATCTGCTGAAGGATAACAGCCTCACCAGGTTCGATGCTCCTGAAAACAAGGGCAATAACAGGAACCAGAACAGGAGGAAACACAGGAAGTTCAATGATCGCAAAAACAAATAAATACCTTCCCTTACTTCTTGTACTCTTAGCGGTCCTGGCATCATGCGGCCGGGATGTTGTTTTCTCCGGATCAGCCGTGATGGAGAAGAACACCTGGGACCTCATGAACAAAGTTTCTTTCGAGATTCCTGTCAACGACACGGTCAACAGCAATAACATCCTTTTTACAATAAGGACCGGCAACTCCTACCCTTTCAGGAATATCTATCTTTTTGTAACTACTTATTCCCCTGACGGAAAAACAGTCGGTGACACGATCCAGTATTACCTGGCTGATGAAAAAGGTGAATGGTATGGTAAAGGTTTCGGAGACATAAAGGAGCTGAATCTCCCTTACAAGTCAAATGTTTACTTTCCGCGAAAAGGGACTTACAGGATTACGGTCCAGCATGGGATGAGGACTGAAGAGCTGAAAGGAGTGTATGATTTCGGCCTGAAGGTGGTAAGAATAAGCAAATAGCATTTGGGAAAGAACAAGCTTGCACGATGGAATGAGCTGAAATCATGGGCCAATGTAATTGAGCCGGAGATCAGCAGTGTTGTTGAGAACCGGGCTCCCTGCGACAACGATCCGGATCGTTTTCCTTCATGGAATGTGACCGTAAAGGATCACCCCGTGAAAGGCAGATGGAAAAGTGAGATATTTAAAAATTCCAACCCTGTTGTTCTTGAACTTGGGTGCGGGAGGGGTGAGTATACCACAGGGCTTTCCATCAGGTTCTCCGGCAAAAATTTTGTCGGGGTCGACATCAAAGGTGCAAGGCTCTGGCGGGGCGCCAAGACTTCCAACGAACTGAACCTGCAAAACACTGCTTTTCTCCGCACACGGATCGAATTCATAAACTCATTTTTCGGCAGGGATGAAGCTGACGAGATCTGGATCACATTCCCTGATCCTCATCCGGGCATGAGGAATGCAAACAAAAGGCTCACTTCGCCCTGGTACCTGAATTCGTACCGGAAATTCGTCAGGGACAACGGAATAATTCATCTTAAAACAGACAATACCGAATTATTCGAGTATACTCTGAAGGTCATCAGGAATAACAAACTTGAGCTTCTTGCCTCAACAAAGGACCTGTATGCGGAGAATTACCCGGATGACATCCTCTCAATAAAAACCCACTACGAACAGATTTTTCTTTCAACAGGATTGAAGATCTGCTATCTTTCGTTCAGGCTTCCTTCTGATAAATACATCAGGGATGAAACGCAAAGACAATAAAGAACAAAACGATTTTTTCACCAGGGTTTACGAGGTTGCACGACTTATCCCTGCAGGACGCGTCACATCGTATGGCGCAATTGCAAGATATCTCGGGACAGGCCGGTCAGCCCGGATGGTCGGCTGGGCCCTGAATGTCTGCCATACACGCCCTGATTTCATTCCTGCCCACAGGGTTGTCAACAGGAATGGAATGCTCAGCGGCAAACATCATTTCGGCAATTCCACAACCATGCAGCAGCTGCTCGAAAATGAGGG
>DATGWQ010000113.1:0-8680 GCA_035299385.1 Bacteroidales bacterium
AGGGGGCAGTACAAATTATCTGAATTTTTATTATTATCTTTGCAACTTTAATCGAAACGATATCCAGGCAGGAAAAATAAATGGAAAGCAGGAAGGTATTGTTCATTTCACAAGAAATCACTCCATACTTAGGTGAGACAAAGCTGTCGAAGATTGGAAGGTTTCTTCCCCAGGGTATCCAGGAAAGGGGAAAGGAAATACGCACCTTCATGCCGAGGTATGGTTGTATAAATGAAAGAAGGAACCAGCTTCATGAAGTCATCCGGCTTTCCGGCATGAACCTTATCATCGATGACACGGATCATCCCCTGATCATTAAGGTTGCTTCCATACAATCGGCCAGGATGCAGGTCTACTTCATCGATAACGAGGATTATTTTTCAAGAAAATACACCGTTGCCGATGCGCAGGGAATTGAATTTGAGGATAACGATGAAAGAGCCATGTTTTTCGCCAGGGGAGTTATTGAAACTGTGAAAAAGCTCCGCTGGGCTCCTGACATAGTGCACTGTCACGGATGGATGACGGCCCTTGTTCCTGTTTACCTCAGGAGCATATACCATGACGATCCGCTGTTTCATAATTATAAAATAATCTACTCGGTTTACAATAATGACTTCAAAAAACCGTTTAGAACAACGTTCGCTGACAAGCTGCGTTTTGACGGCATAGACGGGGACAGCCTCAAACTGGTCAAAGAGCCGGATTTTGTAAATGTCTCACGCCTTGCAATAAAATTTTCCGATGCGGTCATTGCCGGCAGTGACGACATAAACAAGGATTTGCAAAAACATATCTCCGGACTTAACAAGCCTGTGCTGGAATACAAGGACGAGAATGAATATATTGATGCCTATAACGAATTTTATGACAAGATCCTTTCATAATTCCAGATATTTCCGACTTTCAACAAGGGTAAACATCAACTTTTTCTTCTTTCTGACAGTGTTGTCGCTTATGGGATTTCTTGTCAGTTCATGCGAAGAGGACCCGACAATAATAGGCGAGAACCTGCTTCCGAAAAGAGATTTTATTTCAATCGAATCGACGGATACCATAAAGCCTGTATCATACACCATGTATGATGCAAGCATCAACACAAGCAATCCTTCGACGGCGTTCCTCGGCACATTGAAAGATCCGTATTTCGGCACAACCACTGCCAGCTTTGTAACCCAGCTGAGGCTCAAGGAAGATTGGCAGGGAAAATCATACGTCGTCGATTCGGTAAAGCTATACCTCCAGTTTACAACCATGAAGGGCAGCGCGACCGGCCCCCATAAACTTAATTTCCAGGAGGTTTCAGGGAGGCTCAAGCTTGATTCTGCATATTATTCGGATTCTGAGGTCCCCCTTGGAGGTTACAGCGCCACAGGCATAGTTCTTCCGGCACTCAAGCCCGACAGTGTCAATAATGTGATAATTAAGTTGCCAGACAATAAATTTGCAGAGAGAATCCTGCAGGATACGTCAAAGCTTTTTCACAGTAATAAAATTCCTGATTTCACTTATTATTTCAAAGGATTGTACTTTACGCTCACATCAGACAATGATCCTGTCATGTTATCCCTGAGCCTCGTTAACACGGGGGACGGATATCCCATTATTGACAGGTATTATAATAACTTTTTCGAGATCAGCTATCACGATGTGGACAATAACAAGCACACTTATTACCTGATCCTGGATGCCATCAACAGGAATGCTTCCTTCGATAAGTTCAGTCATGATTTCACAACTGCTGACCCGTCAAAAATGATCACGCATATCAATACGACAGCATACAGGGATCCTCTTACATATCTCCAGGCGCTTAACGGGGTATATACCAGGATTGTTTTTCCGGGTTTACAGGCTTTTAAGACAGCAACGGGCCATACCGACAGCATCTCTGTAAACAAAGCAAGGCTGACTATACCGTATTTTTATGACAGTCTTCTTTATAAGAACTCGGATCTGCCTTCGAGGTTAATCCTGAGGTACAGGACAACTACAGGCGAAAAACCCTGGGTGCCTGATATGGGAATAGACGAGTATCGCTCATTCTTCGACGGAAGCATAGATACGCTTGCGCATGTTTATAATTTCAATCTTGCAACCTTTGTGCAACAGTATCTAAAAGACAGGTCAGGCAAAATACTTCCCGAGCTGGAGGTTGTCCAGGCATCCGGATTGAAGAATCTCATCCTGAAAGCAAACAACAACCCGACTCCCGTAAAATTTTCGTTTTCATATACAAGGTTCTGACAGCTGAACCAAACAAACTCTACGGTGTTTATTTCAATAAACAATCACCACTATGTGCGGAATCATAGGCTATATTGGTCTCCAGCCAGCCCGGGAGATCATAATAAATGGCCTCAAAAGACTTGAATACAGGGGATATGACTCTGCCGGGCTGGCACTTGTCAACGGGGAAACAAAAATCTTTAAATGTGCAGGACGGGTAAAGGATCTCGAAGAAATGGTCATGAGCACCAATTTCAACGGTTCCACTGGCATGGGCCATACCCGGTGGGCAACGCACGGGGAACCAAACGAGCTTAATGCCCATCCGCAGGTTTCATATCATGGTAATTTTATAGTGGTTCATAACGGTATAATTGAGAACTATGCAAGTCTGAAAAAGCACCTCGAAGGCAGGGGCATCCCTTTCACAAGCCAGACAGATACTGAAGTGCTTGCAAATCTTATCGATCACCTCTACATCGAAGGCGACCTCAACGCAGAACAGGCGATAACCGCTGCACTTAACAGGGTTGTGGGCGCATACGGACTTGTAATCATGTGCAAGAAAGAGCCGGATACCCTGTTTGCAGCAAGAAAGGGCAGCCCTCTTGTGATCGGGGTGGGTGAAGGTGAAAATTTCATCGCTTCCGATGCAACCCCTATCGTCGAATATACTCAGCGGGTCATTTACCTGAATGACGATGATCTTGCAATCGTAAAGAAAGACCAGCTTATCCTGAAAACACTCAGGAATGAAAGGCTGCTCCCGGAAATAAAAGAGATAGATCTCAAAATAGGTGAGCTCGACAAGGAAGGGTATCCGCATTTCATGCTCAAGGAGATCTTCGAACAGCCCAGGGCAATCCAGGATACTTTCAGGGGAAGGATCTTGCCCGATTTTGCCGGCGTAAGGCTGGGAGGCCTGAATAAATACATCGATAAAATCGCCGAGGCTGACAGGATAACTATCATCGCTTGTGGAACATCATGGCATGCCGGCTTGCTTGGTGAATACATATTTGAAGAATACACGCGCATACAGGTTGAAGTTGAGTATGCCTCGGAGTTCAGGTACCGGAATCCGATAATCAAAAAAGGGGACATAGTAATTGCAATCAGCCAGAGCGGTGAAACAGCCGATACTCTTGCAGCGATAAGGATCGCAAGGGAAAAAGGCGCTCTTGCATTCGGAATATGCAATGTTGTTGGTAGCAGCATTCCCAGGGAAACTGATGCCGGGGTTTATACGCACGCGGGTCCGGAGATTGGTGTAGCTTCAACAAAGGCATTCACCACACAGGTAACAGTGCTGGCAATGATGGCATTGGAAGTAGGGTATTACAAGGGCACCATCTCGGAATTTGCATACAAGAGCCTTATTTCGGAGCTGGGCTCGATGCCGGCGAAAATTCAGAAGGCGCTTGAGGCAAACACAAAAGTGCTTGAGATATCCAAATTTATACAGGATACCCGCAATGCAATCTATCTCGGGAGAGGATACCTTTTCCCTGTAGCGCTCGAGGGAGCTCTCAAGCTGAAAGAAATATCATACATTCATGCAGAAGGATACCCGGCTGCAGAGATGAAGCACGGGCCGATAGCGCTTATCGATGAGAACATGCCTGTTGTGGTTGTGGCAACACGCGATGATACTTATGAAAAGATTGTCAGCAATATCCAGGAGATCAAAGCGCGCAAGGGGAAAGTCATTGCAATCGTCACGGAAGGTGACGAGATAATCAGGAAAATGGCTGATTATGTTGTCGAGGTTCCCGGAACGCTGCCGGTGTTCTCGGGATTGCTCGCAGTAATTCCGTTACAGCTGCTGTCATACCACATCGCCGTTCTCAGGGGATGCGATGTGGACCAGCCCAGGAACCTGGCGAAATCGGTTACGGTGGAATGATATACCGTAGTAGAGACAAGGCATGCCTTGTCTCTACGGTATTTAATTACCGGTTTTTATACATCCTCTCGTAATATTTCTCATAATCACCCGAAAGGACATTTTCCAGCCATTTCGTGTTGGAGAGATACCATTCAACGGTTTTTTCAAGACCATCTGCAAACTCCGGTATTGGCGACCACCCCAGCTCATTCTGGAGCTTTGATGAGTCAATGGCATACCTCATGTCATGGCCGGGCCTGTCGGTAACATAGGTGATAAGCTTCTCCGATGCTCCCTCCTGCCTGCCAAGCTTTTTGTCCATTACCCTGCAAAGAAGCCTTATCAGGTCGATATTTTTCCATTCGTTGTTGCCCCCGATATTATATGTCTGTCCGGGTCTGCCTTTATGAAAAATGAGATCAATTGCCGATGCATGATCCTCTACATACAGCCAGTCACGGATGTTTTCGCCCTTGCCGTAGACAGGTACGGGCTTGTTGTTCCTGATGTTGTTTATCGCAAGAGGAATCAGCTTTTCAGGGAACTGGTTCGGGCCGTAGTTGTTTGAGCAGTTTGAAACAATTACAGGGATCCCGTAAGTGTGATTGTACGCTCTTACAAAATGATCAGATCCCGCTTTTGAAGCCGAGTAGGGGCTTCTCGGATCATAAGCTGTCTTCTCGGTAAAGAAACCTTCCTTCCCCAGGGAACCGAAGACTTCATCTGTTGAAATATGGTAAAACAGTTTCCCGCTGAAGTCTCCCTTCCATGATTCACGACATGCATTCAGGATATTGACTGTTCCGACTATGTTTGTAAAAACAAATTCATCAGGTCCCGTTATCGACCGGTCTACATGTGATTCTGCTGCAAGGTGTATGACACCGTCGAACATGTATTTTTCAAAAAGCGAGATTACAGCCTTCTTATCGACGATATCGGTTTTTTCGAAAGTATAATTTCTTTCATCCTCGATATCCCTGAGGTTCTCAAGATTTCCAGCGTAGGTAAGCTTGTCGGCATTCACAATATAGTATTCTGGGTAATTTCTGATAAACCTTCTTACAACATGTGAGCCGATGAAACCGGCGCCGCCGGTTATCAAAATGGTTTTTTTCATTTCAGGTTTTTTTCTTTCTGGATTATTTTCTGATTGCCTTTTCCCAGTCCCAGGCAGTTTTCATTGCTTCATCAAGGGAGCTCTTGGTTTTCCAGCCCAGTTCCCTGTTGGCAAATGAGGGATCGGCCCATATTTTTTCAATGTCTCCCGGTCTTCTCCCGACAATCCTGTAGTTCAGCTTGAGTCCTGAGACCTTTTCGAATGATTTTATTGCTTCAAGAACCGAAACACCTTTCCCGGTGCCGAGATTAAAAACTTCGTAATTCTTTTTGTTTTTCCCGTCAACAAGCCTTTTCACTGCTACCACATGCGCCTTTGCAAGGTCAACAACATGCAGGTAGTCCCTAATGCAGGTTCCGTCGGGGGTGTCATAGTCATCGCCGAAAACCTTCAGTTCTTCACGTAATCCCATTGCTGTCTGCGTGATGTACGGCACAAGGTTTTCCGGAACGCCTCTCGGTAGCTCGCCGATAAGGGCTGATGGATGTGCACCTATGGGATTGAAATAGCGCAGGGATATTGCTTTAATGCCTGAACCCGATACAACAGTGTCCCTGATGATTGCTTCGCCGACCTGTTTGGTGTTGCCGTAAGGTGAAGTTGCTGGCTGTAGAGGAGCATCTTCTGTGACGGGAAGCTTTTCGGGCTGGCCGTAAACCGTACATGAAGATGAGAAGACGAAACTGCTGATATGATGTTTATTCATCCCTTCAAGCAGGTTCATCAAAGACACAAGATTATTCCTGTAATATTCAAGCGGCATATTGACAGATTCACCCACAGCCTTGTATGCTGCAAAATGAATAATTGCAGAGAGGTCGCTGTTTCTTCCCAGGAAATTTTGAAGAGCTGCATTATCGCAAAGGTCAAAAATTTCGAGAACAGGCCTGACGCCTGTAATTTTTTCAATTCGGTCAGCCACCGATTCTTCTGAGTTGTACAGGTTATCAATTATCACAACATCGAACCCTTCGTTGATCAGCTCCACAGCCGTATGTGAACCGATATAACCTGTACCCCCGGTAACCAGAATTTTCTTTTTCATTTAAAGGCTCCAGTAAGAATGTTCTTTTATTTTTCCCCTCATGATTCCCTTTACGTCCACTATAAGGCCTTTCTCAGCGAGGTGGGAGGCAAACCATGCCTCATCAAGCTTATTATATTGCTTATGGCCGACAGCCAGGATTATTGCGTCGTATTTGCCATGAGGCTCCCTTATCATCTCGAGATTATATTCTTCCTTAACCTGGTGGTGGTCCGCTGCAGGATCGACTACATCGACCTTGACACCAAAATCAGCGAGCTCCTTTATCACATCGACAACCTTGGAATTCCTGATGTCCGTAACATCCTCCTTGAAAGTGATTCCCATAACCAGAGCTTTTGCCTTGAACGGGTTCTTCCCGGCAGCAATAAGCTTCTTTACAGTCTGTTTTCCTATATAACCGCCCATGCTGTCGTTGACAAACCTGCCGGAGTCGATCATCTGTGGATGGTAACCCATGGCTTTTGCCTTGAATGAAAGATAATAAGGGTCAACACCGATGCAATGGCCTCCGACAAGCCCCGGAAAGAACTTCAGGAAATTCCATTTGGTCCCGGCAGCCTCAAGAACTTCGAAAGTATTAACTCCCAGCCTGTTGAATATGATAGAAAGCTCATTCATGAAGGCAATGTTGATGTCGCGCTGGGTGTTTTCGATGATCTTGGCAGATTCGGCAACCTTGATTGAGCTTGCGCGGTGCACGCCTGCCTGGATTATCATTTCATAAATCTTTGCAATATTTTCCGCTGCTTCAGCATCGCATCCGCTGGTGACTTTTACGATCTTTGTCAGGGTATGATTCTGATCACCCGGGTTTATCCTTTCCGGTGAAAAGCCTACTTTGAAATCCCGGCAGAACTGCAGCTGTGAGAATCTTTCAAGCACAGGCACGCAGTCTTCCTCCGTGCAACCCGGATACACTGTCGATTCATAGACGACATAATCACCTTTCTTGAGTATCTTTCCTACTGTTTCAGAAGCTTTCAGGACAGGAGTGAGATCAGGCAGGTTGTATATGTTGGTCGGAGTGGGGACTGCGATGATATGGAATGAAGCTTCCCTGAGATCTTCGGGGTCGCTTGTAAAATGAATATCCGCACCGTCGAAAGCTTCCGGTTTCAGCTCATTGCTCGGATCGATACGTTTCTTCATCAGCTCGACCCTTTCAGGTTTGATGTCAAACCCTACAACCTTAATCTTCTTCGCAAATTCGAGTGCAATCGGAAGGCCGACATAACCCAGGCCTATCACGGACAATTTTGTCTCCTTGTTTTTAAGCTTTTCGTACATATTATATGTGTTTTAACATTGGATGATGATCACCTTCCGTTTCAGATGGTTTACCGTTCCTGATTGCATAGACAATCTCGACGGACTGCCGTGCATCGTTGAGGCCATAACCTCGGCCTGCCAGGATCTCCCTGTAGGTGAGGGTATGAAGGTCGGTAAAGCCCTCGCTGAATTCGATCTCCTCTTTATCCACGGTTACGCACCTGAATGTTCTTTTCCCTGCGGCCTTGAATTTCTGAGGAATGTCATTGAAATCCAGGCTCAGGAACCATCTTATCCTTGCATTTTCCAGCTCCAGATACCCTGCTGCTTTGTTTGACTGGCTCAGGTGAACGATATTCTTCCTGACCCCGCCGAAGATCCAGCTCAGCATGTCGAAGAAATGAATGCCGATATTTGTGGCAACACCACCTGATTTCAGCGGATCTCCTTTCCATGAAATGGCATACCAGTTTCCCCTGCTGGTGATGTATGTCAGATCGATGTCGTGTATTTTTCCTTTTGGTCCGTTTTTTATTTTATCCCGCAATTCGATTATCTTGGGATGAAGCCTGAGCTGAAGGACGGTGTAAATATGCCTTCCGGTCTCATTTTCTATTTCCTGCAGTGCATCGATGTTCCACGGATTGAGCACGATAGGCTTTTCACAGATTGCATCGGCCTGGTGCCGAAGGGCAAATCTTATATGTGAATCGTGAAGGTAGTTGGGTGAGCAGATGCTCACATAATCGATCTTGGTGCCTGTCCGCTTGAGCTTGTCAAAATGCCTGTCGAATCTTTCGAATTCCACAAAAAAATCACTTTCCGGGAAATAACTGTCAAGCCGGCCCACGCTGTCGAATTTGTCCAGGCTGGCCAGCAGGATATTGCCCGTCTCCTTGATTGCATTAAGATGCTTGACGGCAATATACCCGGCCACACCGATCAGTCCGAAGTTCTTAGGTGTAAGGTCAGTCATTGTGTGTCAGGGTTTATCTGTAATCTTTTCAACGTTGCCCTCCCTCAGCCTGTATCTCTGCCCGCTTTCGGGACAGTTTGCAGTGCCGTCTTCCCCAAAATGCAGCTTATGGCCATATTCGCTCATCCAGCCGGTCTGGCGTGCAGGGTT
>DATGWQ010000114.1:0-9768 GCA_035299385.1 Bacteroidales bacterium
ATCCCGTTTCTGCACCTGTCAGCCCAGGGTTATAAAATCGTTAACAGGTTTCCTGTTGAAGGCGACGGCGGATGGGATTACCTTTCTGTCGATGAGGCGACTGGCAGGATCTTCGTTTCTCATGGCAATGTGGTGAATGTAGTCAGTGAGAGTAACGGTAAGCTGCTGGCGACCATTCCCAGTACTAAAGGTGTTCACGGGGTGGCAATCGCTGCTGACCTGAACAAGGCGTTTATAAGCGACGGCGCTGAATCGGCGATTACCGTTATTGACCTGAAGACTCTTGAATTCCTCGACAAGGTTAATTCTTCCGGAGAGAATCCTGATGCGATACTCTATGATCCGTTCAGCCGCAAAGTATTTGCCTTTAACGGAAGGACTGCAAATGCCACCGTGATCGATGCTGAGACAAACAAGATAGTTGCGACGATCCCTCTCGACGGTAAACCTGAATTTGCCGTCACCGACAGCAACGGGAGGGTTTACGTGAATATTGAAGACAAGAGCGAAATAGCATGTATCGGCTCTGCTTCATTGAAAGTGGAAAAGGTTTGGAGTATTGACCCGGGAGAAGAGCCAACCGGACTGGCCCTCGATAATGAAAATCACCGCTTGTTTTCCGTGTGCAGCAATAAGCTGATGGTCATCTTAAATGCGGAAACAGGAAAGGTGATCAGTACTGTCCCGATAGGGGAAGGCTGTGACGGCACAGCTTTCGATCCGGGCCTCAAACGCGTTTACAGCTCGAACGGGGAAGGTACGGTCACTGTTGTCTCGGAGGTTACACCGGACCAGTACAAAGTTGTTGAAACCATTAAAACACAAAGAGGGGCGAGGACGATCACCATTGATAAGAGGACCCATCACCTGTTTTTGTCTGCAGCTGAATATAATGCTGATAAGGAAGGCAGCCGGCCGCCTGTCAAACCAGGTTCCTTTATATTGCTGGACATTGCTCCTTCAGGGAGATAATTTTTTTCCCTGCAATGTTTTTATGTTTCACGCAAAGACGCAAAGTCGCAAAGTTGTTTATTTTTTTCTCAACGCTCAACGCTCAACGCTCAACGCTTCATTTTTTCTCAACGCTCAACGTTCAGCGCTTCAATTCCTTTGTCCTTAGCTTCCAGAAATAATTAAAACTCTCCACCGGATCCTGCATCAGGTATACAGATGTGCCGTATTCCCTTGAATTTGGGTTTGTAATCCCTCCGACCCTGGTGATCTTCCTGAACAACGTCCTGACATCCTCCCCCGGTTCTTCGTAATTGATGTAGACTATTGAAGTGATATCAGGATCAAATTGTTCCGGAAACCAGTACATAAAGCTCTCATTGAAAGAGACAACCTCGGGCAGGTTATATTTTCTCCCGATCAAGGTCACAGCTGCAGCTTCGCCGTAGTTTTCAGCATAGATGAAAGCTTCATCCTTATGTTCTATCATGTTCCATGCACTGTCGGCGACACGTGTAAGCTCGTTCCACCCTATCATATCAGCATAATCCTGGGGCAGCGAATGGATGGAATTATCTTCAAAACGCCTTCCCATGGTCATTCCGAATTTTTTCTCGAGGATGCTGAAGTATTTTACAAGTCCTTCAGAGTTGAAGACCGGCAAGCCCATCGGCAGGAAGGGTATTGTGAGTACGATGAGCAGGACCGGCAGCATAATCCTGATGCGGGATGATTTCAGGCTATGGTCAAATGATGTGGCTCCGGCAGCAATAAGGAACGGGAACACTCCAAGGGGGTAATAGCTTTTACCGCGAAGCAGCATCAGGACAATGATCACAAATAAAGTCAGGTATCCCAGGAATCTGAACTTTAATGCTTCCCTGGAGGAGAGGAGGTATATTATTCCTGCAACAAGCAGAAAAGATGACCAGGAAGCCATGAAGAACTGCTCAAGGATAAAAACGATGCGGTTTACGTGGACAAGCTGGGTGCGGTTAAGCTCCGAAAGATGCTCCAGCGCAGGCAGACCATTGCTGAACTGCCATATGATATTCGGAAGGAAGATAATAAAGCATGAAGCAAATCCCAGCCAGAACATCTTCCTTCTGAAGATCTCCCGTTGCCTTGTAAAAGGAATGATCAGAAGAAGCCCCAGGAAGAGGACCCCCGGCATGTACTTGTTCAGAAGGGAGAATCCTGAGGCTATACCTAACCACAAAAGGTATTTCTCTTTACCTGTGTTTAAATACCTGACAATAATATACAGGATCAGTGTCCAGAAAGTCACGTCGAGATAGACCGGCATGAACATCAGGTAGGTCCTGAGTGCAAACCCTGCGGTAATGAATCCGGTTGCAGCCAGGACAGAAGCATAACGTGATCCGCCGAGTTCCTTTGCAATACGTGAGACAAGCAGTACCATCAGCCCGCTTGCGAGCGCCGGCAGCAGCCTGACTGCAAATAGTGAAGATCCGAAAATATTCTGCACCAGCCAGGCCAGCAGTCCTGTCAACGGTGGCAATGAAGCATAGCCTGCTGCAGGATGCTTTCCGAGAATGAAATACAGCATTTCATCCCTGTGGTATTCCAGGTTGCCTGCAAAAGCAAGATGAAGGGTTATGTTGAGCAGTGCCAGAACTGCGATTAAAGGATCAATATTTTTCAGTCTAAGATGCATGGTCGCGAAGTGGTGTCTTGGCGTCTTGGTGTCTGGGTGTCTTGGTGTCTTATTTAAATTGTTTAACCGAATATAGAACAAAGAAATTCGAAAAACAATTTTTTATATACTGTTTGAAGCAGCTGATCCGCGATTTAAATATTGCATATCTTTGACCAGTGATGATAGAGAAGTTCAGAAAGATATTTGTCACATCGTTATTCCTTTTAATCTCAGCTGTATTTGCATACGAGGGAAGGTCCGGCATGTTTTTACACGAAAACATGCATTTTCACCTGGATTACGATAATAATATTGATCCCGAAATGCCGCATCAGCAAAGGCACTCTGTAGCTGAAGATGAAGAGAAGCTTGTTGTTATGAGCTCCTTCGATCTTTCATGCCCTGTTGCCATTGCCATGCCAGTTCAGTACGTCAATGATCTGAAGCCCATGGACTATTCCGGTTTAATCTGGCAGCCACCGAAATCAAGGTAGCACCTCCTTTTTATTCCTGAAAAAAAATTCTGCAAAATCGGATTTCTTTTCCGGTTTATGTTGAAATGTATAACCATGATATTCATACCCATTCTTACAAAACTGAATCAATGAGCACTCTTTTCCGGCATGATGATATAAAAGGGTTAACTCAGAAAGAGGCATCTGAGAAACTCCACGCTGAAGGATACAATGAATTGCCTTCCTCAAAGCCAAAAAATGTGTTTGCAATAGCTGCAGGCGTCATAAAGGAGCCCATGTTCCTGCTGCTGGTTGCATGCGGCTCGCTGTACCTTGTCCTGGGCGACATACAGGAAGGATTGATGCTTTTGTCGTTTGTTTTTGTTGTAATGGGAATTGAATTCTTCCAGGAGAAGAAGACTGAAAAGGCTCTAGATGCACTTAAGGATCTTGCGAGCCCCAGGGCGCTGGTCATCCGGGATGGCGAAACGTCGAGGATACCGGGCAGGGAAGTGGTGAAAGATGATATCGTCGTCCTCCAGGAAGGCGACAGGGTACCTGCTGATGCAGTCGTGATAAGGAACAATAACCTGCTTGCCGACGAATCATTGCTCACAGGGGAGTCTGTCCCCGTGAGCAAAAGAGAGTGGACGGAAGGCGACTCGGTTTTAACTCCAGGCGGTGATGACCTGCCTCTGGTCTATTCCGGGTCGATGATCATCCAGGGAAACGGCCTTGTAAAGGTGACCGCAACAGCTATGGAAACCGAGATTGGCAAGATAGGAAAGGCCATCGAATCGGTTAAGGAGGAACCTACAAAGCTTAAACGCGAGATAAACGGCCTGGTTAAAACTTTTGCAATTGCAGGCATCATCCTGTGCTTCATGATAATAGGCGTTTATACCATGACAAGAGGTGACTTCCTCAACGGGCTGCTTGCCGGGATCACCCTGGCAATGGCAATGCTTCCTGAAGAATTTCCCGTGGTACTGACCATCTTCCTTGCGCTGGGCGCATGGCGCATGTCAAAGAAAAGCGTTCTGACGAGAAAGCCGGCTGCAATTGAAACCCTTGGCTCAGCAACTGTCCTGTGCTCTGATAAAACAGGCACGCTGACCCAAAACAGGATGAGTGTCTCGAAGCTGTTTAACGGTGATGATTTTTTAAGCATCGTCCCCGGAAAGGATTTCCCCGAGCCTTTCCATGAAGTGGTCGAATACGGTATCCTCTCGAGCCAGGTCAACCCTTTCGATCCCATGGAAAAAGCCATTCTGAAGCTCGGCAACACATACCTTGCAGATTCGGAGCACATACATACCAACTGGACAATGGAGAAGGAATATCCTCTCTCGAAAGACCTGCTGGCGATGTCGAGGGTATTTTCCAGGTCGGGTTCGAAGGAAATGATAATTGCAGCTAAAGGTGCGCCTGAAGCAATTTTCGACCTGTGTCATCTCGATAATGAGACTGTAAGGCGTTACAGTGAAGCTGTGATGAAAATGGCATCTGAAGGACTGAGGGTCCTTGGAGTCGCAAGGGCTGCGCTGAGGGAGGAACACATACCCGCCATTCAGCATGATTTTGATTTTGAGTTTACAGGATTGATCGGACTGTCTGATCCTGTCAGGGAGAATGTCCCGCGGGCAGTAAGAGAATGCCACTCTGCCGGAATACGGGTGATAATGATAACCGGAGATTATCCCGTGACAGCCACCAATATAGGCAGGGACGTCGGAATCAAAAATCCTGAATTATGCATTACGGGGCAGGAACTGCAGGAGATGTCAGAGGATGAGCTTTGCAGGCGGATAAAAGATGTGAATATTTTTGCCCGCGTTGTTCCCGAGCAAAAGCTCAAGATTGTCAATGCCCTGCGGAAGAACAATGAAACGGTGGCCATGACAGGAGACGGCATCAACGATGCTCCTGCCCTTAAATCTGCCAATATAGGAATAGCCATGGGGGAGAAAGGCACCGATGTTGCAAGGGAAGCATCCTCGCTCGTGCTGATGGATGATAATTTTGAATCAATTGTTGGAGCTGTGCGCATGGGAAGAAGGATCTTTGACAACCTTCAGAAATCGCTCGGCTATATCTTCGCCATCCATGTGCCCATCGCAGGCCTCTCGCTCATCCCGATATTCTTTGCTGACCTGCCGCTGATACTGTGGCCGGTTCACATAGTGTTCCTGGAGCTGATAATCGATCCTGCCTGCACAATGATCTTTGAAGCCGAAAAGGAAGAAAAGAATGTGATGGCGAGGAAGCCAAAGGATATCAATGAACCTTTCTTCAGTTCCGGGAAGATCCTTGTAAGCTGCCTGCAGGGCGTCGGCATACTGATCATCTGCCTGATTGTTTATTTTACCGGCCTGAAACTGGGGTATTCCGAAGAAACCATCAGGACAATGACTTTCATAACCCTGATATGCTCGAATATAGGCGTGATCTTTTCAAACAGATCGTGGACATCCGGCATCTTCAAAATAATCGCCACCCCGAACAAAGCCGTTGCCTGGATCGCCGGCGGCGCCATGGTCGTCCTCTTTACTATACTGTTCGTTCCATTCCTTTCGGATCTCTTTATGTTTGAAAAGATAAAGCTCAGCCAGCTGCTTGTCTGCATGCTCGCGGGATTCTTCAGCATTATCTGGTTTGAGGTGTATAAGAAGATCAGGGGCGTAAAGCGTAAAGCGTAAAGCATTATCCAAAGCTTATTGAACTTTTTGGATATATTAGCAGCAATTAAAAAGCGTAAAGGCAGAGATTGTCAGTAAAGAAAATTAAATAATTCCTATGAGACAAAAATCGATTCTTCCCTGTTTACTACTTTCATTCTTAATAATAATCTCAGGCGCCGCATATGGCCAGCTTTATGAGTGGAGAGGCCCGGGCCGCAGCGGCATTTATGACGAAACAGGACTGCTGAAAAAATGGCCGGCAAATGGCCCTGAGCTTATATGGGAGGCAACTGGCACGGGTGATGGTTATTCTTCCCCCACTGTGACCGGTGATGCCATATATGTTACAGGAAGGAAAGGCGATTCGGACATACTGACAGCCCTTACTCTCCAGGGAAAGAAGAAATGGGAAACGGTTTACGGGAAGGCATGGATGTCAAACCATACGGGATCCAGGTGCATACCCACTTATTATAACGGGAAAATTTTTCTGATCAGCGGCAGCGGCGACCTGGTATGCATCGGGACTGACGGAAAGATTATATGGTCAAAGAATCACTACAGCATGTTTGACGGCAAGCCTAACCAGTTCGGGATCTCAGAGTCACCGGTGGTCACCGGGGACCTTGTTATCGCATCACCCGGAGGTAAAATGGCATCACTCGCCGCGTTCAAAACAGGGAATGGAGAGCTGGCCTGGAAAACGGAAGCTGTTGACCTGCAACCGCAGTACATGAATCCTAAGCTCATAGAGTACGCCGGGAAAAAGATGATCGTGACAGTTATGGGCACGTATATATTTGCCGTCGATCTTGCGGACGGCAAAATACTCTGGAAAGTGAATTATGCCGAAGCCAACGGAGCTATGGGCGATGTCAGGAAGAACCATGCCACAACGCCTGTGTACAGGGACGGAAACATCCTTATTGCAAACGGCTATGGCTGGGTTGCCTTAAAGCTGAAGCTTTCCCGGGATGGCAGCAGCGTACAAAAAGTGTGGGAGAACAGGAGCTTCGATCCCCAGCTCGGGGGCGTCGTTCTGATTGGTGATAAATTATTTGCAGCCAATCACCAGTCACGGCCTGCAGATGAATGGATATGTGTCGACTGGAACACAGGCAAAACCCTGTGGACACAAAAATGGTATTCAAGAGGCTCTGTGATTTCAGCAGATAACATGCTCATACTGTTCGAGGAAAGATCGGGCCATGTCGGCCTTGCAGTACCGGGCGATTCGAAGCTCGACATCATAAGCGAATTCCAGGTGAAGAAAGGAGAGGGGCCCTTCTGGGCACATCCTGTGGTGAAAGACGGTAAGCTTTATATCAGGCACGGGGAGTATTTGATGGCGTATAAGGTGAAGTAGGAGGGGGGATTAAGATACTTCCGTGTTTTTTTGTTTCACGCAAAGTCGCAATGTCGCAAAGTCGTGTTTTTTGTTTCACGCAAAGACGCAAAGACGCAAAGACGCAAAGTCGCAAAGTCTCCTCCTCCGTGTTCCTCCGTGCTCTCTGTGCCTAATGATATCCGGGATAGTATCCGTATACTACATTTTTCTGAAGTGCTTCAGGATGAAGCAGCCGATCTCCCCGATGCTTTTGGCAAGCTCGCTAAGGCTGCATTTCTTATCCACGATATCCAGGTTCTTTATCCTGAGATTCGGGTCATTGGGGTCAACTTCGACCCTGACCCGGGGATATGTAAGCTTTTCGACGATCTTATTGAGCCCATGGTCCAATATTCTGAATTTTGTAATCAAGAACGATCGCATTATAACCATGTTTGACAACGTGAAAAGGGAAAATGTTATGAGACAGGATATGATATTTACAATAAGGGGAGACGGGAGACGGAAGACGGAGCTGGAAGACGGGAGACGGAAATAGAAAAAACTTGACTTCGGAGGATTGTTGGAGTACCTTTGCGACAATGCGACAATGCGAAAATGCGACTTTGCGACTTTGCGTGGAAAAAAACCAATATATGAATTATTATGAAAAGGATTATTCTATCATTGATCTGCATCTCGGTTGCTGCCTGCCTGTTTGGACAGCAGAAATATGTTGTTCCTGTGCGTACGGTGGAAGAGAAGCACCAGAACCTCGTCTTCCAGTTTTGGCTGGCAGGGTTCGGGGGAGGCATTAATTTTGCCAAAGCCCACGGGGCGACACCTTATGAATACGGGGCCTACCTCGGAAAGAAGTTCGCACCGGGATGGGGTGACCAGGGTAATTTTGACAACCTTGTCAACGGCTGGCTGAGGAACCTGGAGGACAGCCGTGTTGCCTCTGATCCTCCGATCGTTGTGAATGAAAACCAGGATGGCTCGGTAAGCATTACCGCAAGCGAACGGATGTTCCGCCAGTATTTCCCCGAAGGGAACGAAATTGCCAGCTTCACCGATTGCCTCGACTGCATGAGGGGCATCTTTACGGAAATTGGCGGGTACCTGGGAGCGAACGTGAATATCGAAAACAGGGACGGGCTGATGGTATTTACCTACTTGAAAAAGTGATCACTGCCTGAACCCGCCTCAGGGTTCTGCATTTCTCCGTGCACCTGCGTGTTCTCTGTGCCTCCGTGTTTTAAGCAGGTAGCGGGAGGCCTTGTTTCTAATGTGATAATGAGAAGATTGTCAGCATAAGGGCAACCTTGAAGATCAGAAGGGATGTTATGACGAGTATCCTGAGCTTACGGTCGCTCCATATTTTTTTAAGATAATATATTGCATTATGCATTTTGCTGCCTGTTGTATTGTATCAAAACCTTGTGATTAAAAAAGCCATTCCGCGGAAACGCAGAACGAGAGAGATCCTATGCTTTCGGTGGCTGCCAGACCGGGTTTGAGAAGTCTCTCGGGTCGGCTCCCGTGTTAATGAATATGCCTGCAGGCGTAATATTGAAGAAGCCCGGGTGAAATTCTTCACTGCTGAACCATTTTTCATTGTCTGCCGGAACACTGAAATAATGACAATCGGGTGATTCGAGATCATCTTCTTGTGACCCGGCAGGCAGGCATAACGATCCTTTTTCAGACAGGATGTAAGATCTTCCCCCGCAAACAAAAGTGATTGCGACAGAAAGCAGGAAAAGCCTGAGAAGAAATATTCTTATCTTTTTCATCCTGGGCGCTAAAATAACCATAATGGTTGAATGTAAGGTTAAACAGGAGCGGGATTAACATTTTTTTAACCTCGCTCCCTGTTGCCCACTTCTTTATTCTATGGTGTCCTTACCAGCTGTCCTCTTATCTCGCCGTCTGGAAATGCGGTTGAATGAAGGTTTACATAGTACTGGCCCGTAAACAAGTCGTTCTTCTGGTCAGCGGTCAGCACCGGTGAGCTGTACGTGAAGGGCGATTTCGACACATCGGTAAAGCCGAATACCACACCACCGGCAACACCGGGAGCTGCCTTGTGAATATGGCCGGCTGTCGGCGCAATCCCGTTGTAGCTGACCACGATGTCGAATTTTTTTGCGAGCGTATCGTATGTAAGTGTTGCAGTACCCGTGGAGGTTGAAGTGTTAGGAGGCACTTCACTGCTCCCGTTGAGAGCTGCCTGGAATGTTACAACCGGGTTGCTTTTATCATTTTTATCGCATGATATTGCCGAAAAAAGGACAATGGCCAGGATCAATCCTGGGAAAATTTTAGCATGTTTTTTCATCTTTAAAGAATTTATCTCGGAATACTAACAGCGTTTGTTGTGAGATTGTTTCTCAGAGTGGCCCAACGACCCGCTAAATCCCCCATTTGGGGGACCCTGATTCTCCTTCCTCCATGTTTTTCCTCCGTGCAGCTCCGTGCTCTCCGTGCCTCCGTGTTTATTTTCCCCCGTTTAACGAATATTACTCAATTAAGTTTTAAGTTTGTTAGACAAATGCTACGAAAATGAAACATGAAAGCGGATTTTCAGCAATGATATTTTCAATCATTGTGTTCTCCTTATTTCCGGCTAAAATTTCAGCCCAGCAGGGAATGGCTGCCACCATACCTGTTAAGGGGTATGTGGTGCTTGCC
>DATGWQ010000115.1:0-13354 GCA_035299385.1 Bacteroidales bacterium
CGAACGTGAGCGTGACGGGGGGCGATATTAATATTTACATGACCTCAGGCTCTTCATTCTCAGATATTGATTATGGGATTGCATCCAAGTCACCGTTTTACAACCTGAATATCACATTGAGCACCGGATCAAGGAAAGCAACACTTCTTGCCGTTCCTGCAAAAGCGGGCGTAACTCCTGTAGCCTCTCCGCCCTTGAAAGTTCTGAATAACCTTGTTCTTATGAATTCCACCGGAGTTGCTGCCGGCTTACTTGATGGTTCAGGTTTTGACGTTAAAGTAGGCGGCAATTTCCGGAATGATGCAAATTGCATCTATACACCCGGAAATAACAGGACGGTTCTCAACGGATCCGGTCCACAGTCATTCACAAATGACGGAACCATTACATCAGGACTGCACCGGTTCATTATTGACAAAAGTTCAGGAACTGTAAGCTTAGGCTCTGATATCAGCGTCCGCGACAGCCTGGCCATCTTCAGCGGTACTCTCGATGACGGAGGTCACATCATAAGTGCTTCAGGAAATATATACAATGGAGGTACTCACCAGGGAACAGGATCCATTCTTCTGAATGGCTCAACGGTCCAGTATCTTAGTGCTTCAGTTGAGGGAACTGCAGCAATGGGCAATGTGGAAATTACAAATGCAACCGGTTCGAATGGATCGACTGTTGTGAGGCTTCTGAGTGATTTTTCAGTCGCAAGCCTGAAAATGACCTCCAACCGGGTAATGTATATTGATTCTTACACCCTCACTGTCGGATCAGGAGGAATTTCAACAGGATTGACCTACAGTAAAACAAGGATGATCAAGACAAGCGGAATGTCATCTGCAGGAGGATTGAAGCGATTTTTAGATGCGTCTTATAACACTGAGACAGTTCTTTTTCCCGTGGGTTGTCGTGGCGGCTCCCAGGATACCGCAACAAATTACTTTCCGGGGATGATATTCCTCGGGAATGTAGTGAATGACGGTTATTATACTGTTGTTCCCATATCTGGATACCATCCCAGCTGCCAGGTTTCAAAACAGGGAAGCGCACTGGATTTTTACTGGAAAACGAAGATTTCGGGATTAAGTACAAATGGCGCCAGGCATGTTGAATTTTATTACCGTGGAGATATACCCAACTCGTACAATGATCCTTATTACCTTCTAAACGGATCATCGACATGGGGGACCGGCACAGCACATAATAACAGTCCCCGGCTCGAATTTCCTGGCTCAATAGGCATTCCTGCAGGTGATTTCAGTGCAGGTAAAAACGGCCCTTTCAGGAATCCAAAAACTTATTACAGCCGGCAGTCGGGACTTTGGGATGCATTTTCTACGTGGTCGCTAACAGGTCATACCGGCCCTGCCATAACAGCAGGAGACGATCTGCCTCTGAATTATGATAATGTTGTTATCGGTGGAGCAGCAGGAAGGAACGATTCAGTAACAATAAGTTCGACAGTAAGCGCTGCAATAATAACAATCCGCGGAAGCTACACTTCAAACAACCGTACACCAGTGCTGAATATCCAGAACACTACTGGGCATACCATTGATATTATAAGAGGCGCAGGGAAATTCTGCACCTCAACACCCACCATTCCCGCTTTTCCAACTGACTTCGGTGCTTTCCTGACGAATGACACAGCTGTGTTTCAATACTATGGAGGATCTTACACACTCCCGGCAATCTCTTCTTATCCCACTCTCCTGGTTACCGGCAACAGTACAAAAACACTTCGAAACGGGCATACGATTATAAGGAAGGATTTGATTATTGCTGATGAGGCAGCTGGTTCAAATACACTCAGACTTAATTCAACAGCCGGCAACCTGACTGTTTACGGGAGTGTTAAGATGAAGAACGGAGGCAAGCTGGTTATACCGGCTTCAGCATCAGCAAGAAATATAAGTATTTACGGCAATATTGATTTCAGGTTTGGCAATACATCAGGTGCGAACTCTTTCGAGGCAGAATCAGGAGCCGGTACCGTTCACCAAATTAATTTTTATGGAAGCAAAATAATTTCAGGAGCCTCCATTATGCGGTTCACCCAGGCAGGAAACAATAAAGCTGACCTGTATATTAAGGGTGCTGGCAATGTCGAGGTAACTTATGGTACAGTTTTATTCAGTCTTAACAGGCTTTTCATTCAGAAAAATTCTGTTGCAGACACAGTTTTCTTCAGGAATAATTTCACCCTGAATGAAGCAGGAAATGACACCCCATCGAAATCATTGAATCCAGGAACCGGCATCATTGTCCTTTCAGACCCGGCCAACGGTTCTGCGAGCACCATCAACCTTAACCTCAGCAGCGGCGGCACTAATTTCTTCATCATCAATTCAACATCAGGGATAATTCTCCGGAATGGCTCTGTGCTTAATATATCAGGTAATTCAGCAGGATCTGGTTTGAAGCTCGACGGTTTGCTTAAAGCTGAAGGATCCTCTTCCATAAACTTTGCAAATGCTTCAGGCACAAATAACGGATACATTGAATATACCGGGTCCGGGAATGCTGTTCTTAATCTCTCAGGCTCATCCGTGATGACTGCCGGGCAGATAAGAAGATCTCTGACATTATCCACCGGCCTCCTGAAATACTCCCAGTCAGGTTCTAGTTCGGTCACAGTTTACGGGATAGAAAATCCAGGCTATGTTGACCTTTCGAGAGCCAAGCTTGAAGTTACAGGAACCGGATCATCATTCAGTATGAGCGGCACGTCAGTTCTCAATATCGTGAATGGAGGAGGAGCTTCATACGGAGACCTTTACCTGCGACCTGAAACATCTGTCGTGACAGGAGGTACAGTGATATTCGGTACCGGTGCAGCCGGGAAAATTTATAAAATGGATGCATCTGTCCCTGTAAACAATCTGACGATTACAACAACAGGCGCCTCGAATGAAGTTCAGCTCATGGTCAATCCGCTTGTTCTTAATGGTTCACTTACAATAGGCAATTCGTGCACTCTCAGAACAAACGGCATAAACATGACCGTGAAAGGGAATATGATAAATAATGGAACGTATATTGCCGGTTCGAACACAACAATCTTTAGCGGAGGCACCCAGTCAATTTCGGGTTCGAACGACCCTCAGTTCATGAATCTGACAGTTAGCCCATCTTTGAAGCTTTTACCATTGATGAATCTTACAGTGAGCGGTTCGCTGAATATCACCTCCGGAACACTCGAATCAGCTTCATACAGCATAAGCGTTGCAGGAAATGTTTTCAATAACGGGGCATACACCAACGATCCTTCCGGCACCAGCAGGCTCCTTTTGAATGGCTCGACTGTGCAGCATGTCGGGGGCACGGGCACATTCGGACGTATTGAGCTTGACAACGCGGTGGGGGGAGCTAAGCTCGACAACAACCTGGCTCTTTCCGAAGACATCACACTCACCAATGGTATATTGGATATAAACCAGTATTCACTGACACTGGGACCCGAAAGTGATATAGCGCCGGTTCCTTTCGGACCAACACGGATGTTCAGGTCGGATGGCGTTTACAGCAATGGCGGATTAATCAAATATTTCAATTCAGGATATGCCGGCACATTCACCTGGCCTTCAGGAGTAAACGGTAAATATACTCCTGTGGCTCTTCAGATAATATCAACAGGAGCAGGTTATGTGCGTGTCAATCCCATTAATGAAAAGCATCCTGCCACGCTCTCACCATTCAATGTCCTGAATTATTACTGGGATGTGGAAAGCACAGTTGCTGCATTCGAAGGAACAATTCAGCTGAACTACGCATCCTCAGATGTAACAGGTGATGAAACACAATACGTTGCCGGAAGATTGATCGTTCCCCCCGGGACAGGATGGAGCAAGGCAGCTGCCGGACCAGGTACCGACAATGTCAACGAGGCAACTCATGTGATCACATTTGTTTTCCCGTCCGGCACATCTAACCTGGGTGGACAATACACTGCAGGATATACATCCGACCTTCCCAATACAATTCCTGTTTACAGGAGCAAGAACCCGACAGGGAACTGGAATGTCAAAACCGATTGGGATCCTGAAGCCCCGGATGGTGGCCCAAACGGGAGTATTGTCATTATAGAGTCCGGAACAGTGATGAACACCAGCACCAACAAACGTTTTGCATATACAACAACAATAAACGGCATCCTCAGTGTTGGCACTACCTACGGTCATAATCTCGGGACAGTGAACGGCAATGGAACGCTTTCACTGCAACAGGGTAATCTTCCGGCGGGTGATTTCACAACCTTCCTGGGTTGCTCGGGCGGAACCCTGGAATATGACGGAGGATCTTACACCATTGTGGCGGACAGGATAGACACAGTCCGTAACATTGTTTTCAAAGGTACCGGGACAAAGACATTGCCTGACAAGGATCTTGTGATCTGCAACCTCATTGAAATAAAGGGTCCCGTGCTCGATAACCATTTTAACAGGAAGCTCTCTGTCGGAGGCTCCTTTATCCTCACTTCGGGTTCTTTTGCAAGCGGATCGGGGGCAGGCGCAACAGTTACTTTCAACGGCACAGCTCCTCAATCTGTTTCAGGCTTTAATTCTTCAAACCCGCTGAATAACATGGAGATCAACAACAGTTCGGGACTGACTCTTGGAAGCAATATCGAACTGAATGGGAACCTTTTACTTACAAACGGAATAATAAACACGACTCCAACCTATAAGATCAGGATGCTGAACCAGTCTGCAGTGACTTCAGGCGGTTCTGCCATCTCATTTGTGAATGGCGTTCTTTCGAAAAATCAGTTTGGGGGTATTTCATTTACATTCCATGTCGGGAAGGGGACCAGATACGGCAAAACTGCTCTGGTGAACCCGCAGTCGGGCACATGGGAGGCAGAATATTTCAACAGTAATTTCGGCGATCCTGATGTGGATGCCACCCTTACAGGCGCAAGCACTTCGGAGTACTGGAAAATCACAAGTCCTGCCGATGCAAAAACTTCTTCCGTGCAGCTTAGATGGGATAACCTGAGCGATATAAATCCCCTCAGCACATCAGGAGGCATCGGCGACATAAGAGTTGCTGAATACACGGGCACTCTTTGGAGGGTGAAACCTTCATTGGCTCCGGTTGGCGATAATAATAGCGGGACAGTCCAGACTTCAGCAAATATTACCATAAACAGGACCACACATCCTTATTATTTTACACTTGGTTCCGTTTCAGCCGTCAAGCCGACAATAATCCTCGGGCTAATGGCTCCTGTTTGCAGGTGCTACAGTCCCGCTGACCTGCCATACACAATGACAACCGGTCTTCCTGACCAGTACGCGATCGACTTTGATGCTGCAGCCAATGCCTCAGGTTTTGCCGATATGGGGTGGACAGCGCTTTTATCGAGCCCCATATCCGTTACCGTGCCATCATCAGCTTCACCCGGAATATACAATGCATCGATACGTGTCAGGAAAGCTTCAAATCTTACACCGAGCATCCCATATTCATTTTCAGTTATTATCCTGGCCGATCAGAGATGGAGCGGGGCATCCGGAACCGATTGGGCGACTGCCGGCAACTGGCTTTGCGGATTTCTTCCTGATACGGATTCCCCTGTTGAAATCCCGGCAGTGCCGAACAAACCTGTTATAGGTGTTGCAACAACGGCATCTGTTAATAATTTAACAGTGGATGCCGGGTCCTCACTTACTGTCAACGGAACTCTGCAGATTTCGGGGATCATTACCAATAACGGTTCATTAACTGCCACATCCGGGAAAATTGTTTTAAACGGATCCGCACCACAGTCGATCGGAACAGGTGTGTTCACCGGCAACACCATCAGGGATCTGACTGTGATCAATACTGCAGGCGCTTCACTTGCCGGCCCTCTAAATCTGACCGGAATCCTTAAATTACAATCTGGCAACCTCACGTCATCAGGCAACCTCACACTTGTGTCAAATGCCTCCGTAACAGCCCTCATCGATGGTTCGGGAACCGGAAATGTCCTGGGTAACGTAACAATGCAGAGATATCTTTCAAACAAGTTCGGCTATAAATATCTCAGCTCGCCTTTTCAGAACGCAACTGTTAGCGAATTCGGCGGCCCGGGTGAGGTAGACCTTACTTACTGGTTCGCCCTCTTTTATGCATACGATGAGAATCGTGAATATGCAGGTATTGACATAGATCCATTCTATGGATACGCCACCGGGACTGGTATCCTTGAGCCGATGGAAGGTTATGCAGCTAATTTTGGTTCCTCAAAGACAGCCCTTACTCTGGATGTCACTGGTGTGGTAAACAATGGCTTCAGGACGAGAATCCTTAGCAACAGCAATCACCAGTATTCTCTCGGCAGGAACCTTATTGGAAATCCGTATCCGTCTCCTATTGACTGGAATGCCAGTCAGGGTTGGACCAAAACCAACATAGATGATGCACTGTACTTTTTCAATTCAAGCGCAACCGATGAATGGGAAGGATCATTCAGCAGTTATGTAAACGGAAAGTCGAGCGATGGTGTTGCCACCAACATCATCCCTTCAATGCAGGGATTCATGGTGCATGTAACTGACGGACCACCCTGGCCGGTAACCGGAACCCTTTCAATGGACAACAGGGTAAGGGTAGTTGACTTCTCGCAGCCTTTCATCAGGAAATCAGTTTCGACAGCTGACCAACCCCTTATCAGGCTCAGTGCTGCTTTGGCAGCCCATATCCCTCATGATGACCCAATGGTAATATATTTCGACGAAAAAGCTACCAGTGGCTTCGATAAACAGCTTGATGCAATTAAGTATTATAATACTGATCGTACCCAGGCAAGCTTCTTCTCTTTTGGCAGTGACGGCTCAAGTCTTTCAATCAATGCCCTGCCAATACCAGGGGATTCATTTCCTTCCATACGATTGGGTTACCGTGCTGATGAGGATGGTGATGTGATCTTTAAATTGAAAGATTTGCAGGGCTATTATTCATGGGAAGCAATAAAGCTCTTTGACTCTGTTGCACACAAGACAATAGATTTATCAGGCGGGTCAGAGTACAGGGTGTTCCTTCCGGCAGGCGAATATTTTAATAGGTTTTTCCTGAATCTTGAATGTTTGACAACAGGGCAGGAGAATGTTGAACTCCGGAAAGATCAGTTTAAGGTGTACTCTTCACACGGAATTGTCTGCGCCGAAATCAGCCTCCTTGCTGATCGCGAGGGGACTCTGTCAATTATCAATATTACCGGGCAAAAAGCATTTGACCGGAAAATCTTTGAAAATGGAAGGTATGAAATTGATCCGGGTTTGAAAGACGGACTATATATTGTTAGTTTTGTTTCGGGTGATCTGAGAATTTCCAAAAAGATCGTTATTAGCCGGCGATGAGATTGAAATATAAAAATATCCTTTATGCCGGATGGCTGCAAATGCCATTCTTGTTCTTTATTCTTCTTATCTTTCCTAATGCTGGCTGTTTGGCTCAAAAACCGCCGAGGCCGATCACTGTAATCCAGATTTCCGATCTTTCATTCGGGGCATTCTACCAGGGGACAGGAGGAACAGTATCAGTGGATAATGCCGGAGTAAGAACCCGTACGGGCGATATAGTTCTTCTTGGTCTTGGATATACCGTAACTTCTGCTGTATTCAGAATTACGGGTCGTCCCGGAACAATGGTTAATATTACATTCGGGCCCGACAGTCATCTCGATGGAAGCAACGGTGGTTACCTCGAGCTTCATATTGATCCTAATATAAGTCCTCCTTCGCCACTAATCCTAATGGGCAGCGATCCTGTGACACTTGACCTTCATGTTGGCGGCACAATAACCGTCGGTTCATCTCTGACTGATAAAAGAGGTTCTTATACGGGTACTTATACAATTATTTTCAACCAGAATTAAAGTTATCACGAAGATAAATGATCAGATTAAGAGCATACACCAGGTCAGCATGGTATAGAAGTATGCTCTTTTTCGTGATATTTTTTGTTATAATGGGCGCCCGGCTCAAAGCCCAGGAAAATCCGGAATATGATGAGTTATCTGTATTTATTGAATTGCCGGGAGTTGGAGGATATGAAATCCCTGTTATAATACAGGATGAGGAAGTTTTTATTCCTGTGGCTATCCTGTTTGACCTTTTTAAAATCAATAATGTTCCTGATCCCGGCTCAGGAAATATTTCCGGTTTTTTCATTGATCCCGATGCCCTATATTTCATCAGCAGGGAAAAGAACAGCATCGTATACCAGGAGAAAACTACCATACTGAATCCGGGAGATCTCATCAGATCTGAATATGATCTTTACCTTAGATCCGGTTATTTTGGTAAAATATTCGGACTTGATTGTTATTTCAATTTCAGGAATCTTTCAATCTCAGTAAAAAGCAATCTGGAATTACCCTTGATAAGAGAAATGAGGCAGGCTGAGCTTAGGAAGAACCTGACGAAGCTCAAAGGTGAACTTATTCCAGATACGGTCATTAATAGGACTTATCCGGGTTTCAGGTTCGGCATGGCAGACTGGTCGGTGCTGGCCGATCAGAATACCGCCGGTAGAAATAATAACCGGGCTTCACTTGCACTCGGCGCCATGGTGGCCGGCGGCGAAGCAACAGCATCGTTATACTATAATTCATTCAGCCCTTTTCGCGAAAAGGACCAGTATTACCAATGGCGGTATGTTGATAATGATTTTAGCGCCGTACGGCAGGTAACAGGAGGCAAAATTGTACCAAATGCAACATCGAGCCTGTACAATCCGGTTGTTGGAATCCAGGTTACAAATACACCCACAACTTACAGGCGGTCATTCGGAACTTATACAATGGCCGACCGCACAGAGCCTAACTGGATTGTCGAACTGTATGTCAATAACGTTCTTGTTGATTATGTTAAAGCAGACGCATCAGGTTTTTTTAAATTCGATATCCCTCTCGTTTATGGTAATTCAGTCATACAGCTTAAGTATTACGGACCATGGGGGGAAGAAAAGTCAAAACAGCAAAACATCAATATTCCCTATAACTTCATTCCGGAAAAAACATTTGAATACAAACTCACCGCCGGTGTTGTTGAAGACTCTTCCTTCAGCCGTTATTCCCGGTTAAGCATGAATTATGGAGTGTCGCGCCGAATGACAGTCGGAGGAGGTTTTGAATATCTTACATCTGTAGCATCGTCACCTTTAATGCCTTACCTGAATGTTTCATGGAGCATTCTTAACAATCTTTTGGTCTCGGGTGAATATACTTATGCTGTTCGGTCTCAGGCTACAATGACATATCGTACCAAATCAAATTTTGAGCTGCTGGCAAACTATATCAGGTATGTTCCTGGACAAAAAGCTATTTTCTACCACTATCTTGAGGAAAGAAGAGCGTCAGTTTCGATTCCTTTCAGATTAAAAAATTTTTCTGCGTACAACAGGATTGCTGCGAATCAATTTGTACTTCCATCCGTTAAGTACCAGAACGGTGATATGATTCCGACAACAGCAAAATACACTACCATCGACTGGATGTTCTCCGGCTCTTTTCGACGGCTCAGTTCAGCGCTGACTACCCAGGCTGTAATTATTGGGGATAATACACCCAATATTTACAGCGACTTATCGCTCTCACTCAGAACCGTGGGCGATTTTCTCTTTATTCCCCAGATACAGTACAGCTATAAGAATAAAGAACTCATTTCTTCAAAGATGTCTGTTGAAAAAAAGATCAGGAACAAAGCATTCTTTAATGCGTCGGTTGAATATAATTTCATAAATGAAATACCCCTTGCTGAACTTGGTTTCAGATATAATTTCCGATTTGGACAGGCTGGCATGTCGGTCAGGCAAAGCCGGAATAACACTTCCATGTTTGAGCATGCCAGGGGAAGCCTGATCAGCGACTCGAAAACGGGTTATCTCAAGGGTGATAATAAATTCCATGTTGGGCGCGGAGGCATATCGCTGATCCCATTTGTCGATATTAATGCCAATGGCAAAAAGGATAATAACGAGCCGATGGCTCATGGCCTGAATGTCAAATCAACAACCGGTTATGTAGAAATAGGTAAGAATGACTCAATGATCAGAGTACTGGGTTTGGAACCATATACTAAATGCTATATTGAGCTGGATGCCAGCAGTTTTGAAAACATATCCTGGAAACTGCCATATAAGATTCTGAGTATTGTCGTTGATCCTGAGATTGTAAAGCATATAGATATTCCTGTTATAGTGGTTGGTGAAGCATCCGGTATAGTCAGCGTTGGTGATAAGCAATCTTCTCGGGGCATTGGCCGCATAATTGTTAATTTTTACAGCAGCTCCGGGCATATTGCAGGTAATACACTCTCTGAAGATGATGGTTTCTTTGCATTTTTCGGACTGGCTCCCGGAAAATACAAAGTCAGCATTGACACTTCACAGCTCCGAAAGCTCAACATGGCCTCAGATCCTTTATTCACGGAATTCGAGATCAACCCTGATCTGAACGGAGACATTGTCGAAGGCCTTGATTTTAAGCTCAGAAGCATCATCAGGGACACTGCCAGAACAAAGGTAATTACCCCTGTCCGGTTAACAAAAATAGACACAGCCGTGATGATCGTCCATGAAGTTGTCGAAGAGCTTGTCACCATAACAAAGGACAGCTGGGCGATACAGCTTGGTGCTTTCAAGAACAGGACAAATGCTGAGACGTTAAGGAAACAACTGGAGAAGCTCAGTGGACGGAAAGTCGAAATTGTGATCCAGGATGGTTATTTCAAGGTGAGGATAAATGAAATTCCGGACAGGCAGGAAGTTGACAGGATTGTCGAAGTTTTACGTACAAACGGAATTACCGAGATCTGGATCATAACATTAAGAGCCAGGCAGCAGCAGGTGGTATTGAGGGAAAGGGAAGACTCTGTTCTGCAATTTTATGAATCAAAGATCTTCCTGCCGTTCACTGACGATTTCTACAAGCTTGACAGGAAGCAGGCGCCTGTTATTGAGCAAACCGTCATTGAACGCATGGAGAGCCATCCTGATCTGAAGAAGGTGAAGGTCAGAGAGATAAGGCCAATGGTGAGGGTCACTCCCGTGACGCAGGCAGAAATACCTTCCCCGGCAGAAACCCTGCGTATAATAAAAGGGAAAAACATAATCGACAAAGTCCGTATGCCGGAATTTATTATGCTTGCCATGCCAGTTGAAAAAACCATAAATTTTGAAACAGCTCCCCCTGTAATGAAAGTACCGGAGATCTCGCTACAGGTTGGTGTCTATTACAAGAAGTCGGAAGCCCAGAAAGCACAAAGGAAGATCATGTCAAAGCTCAATCTTCCGGTGAAGATTGTAGAACAGTGGGAATATTACCGCGTGATAGTAACCGGTTTCCACAACCGGGAGGAAACATTCATGTATTATCCGGAACTGGCCGGTTTAGGATTCCCTGCAGTGAAATTGATCGAGGAATAGACTATTGCGACCATTCGCTTGGTTCACGGTCCCACCTGTGTTTTTCAAGCTCTTTCATAAGCTTTGGGTCAAGAGGACCATCATCGCTGGTTTTAAGGTTCGATTCAGTATGTTTAGGCTTTCGCATGCCGGGAATTATAGTGCTTACCGTGGGTTCGCCAAGGATAAACCTCAGGGCCATTTCGGGCATCGACATTCCTTTCGGGATCAGCGGTCGCAGAGCTTCTGCCCTGTCAACACTTGAATTCAGGTTTTCAGGTACAAAATATGTATTCCGCCAGTCACCTTCCGGCCATTTTGATTCTTTAGTCAGTGTGCCGGTAAGAGTGCCTTCATCGAACGGGACCCTTGCAATTACGCCGACATTATTTTCGCGGCAGGCAGGAAACAATTCATCTTTCGGATTCTGGTCGAAAATATTATAGATCACCTGCACTGTATCGATTAGGCCGCTTCTCACTGCCTTTATCCCGTTCCAGGGCTCCCACCTGTTTATGCTTATTCCAATAGCCCTGAAATAACCCTGCTTTTTCAGATCAAGCATCTTGTTTAAGCCCCTGTCATCATCGAGCCAGCTGTCTTCCCAGGTATGAAATTGCATAAGGTCAAATGTATCGAGCCCGGCATTTTTAAGGCTGCTTGCAACATATTCCTCGATGTGGTCCGGCGGGAAGCAATCATCCAGGGTGAACTCTCGTTTGCTCGGCCATTGCCAGTTTTTCGGTGGTATTTTCGTTGCCGTATACAGTTTTTTACCTTTATTAGCCCTGATGAGCTCTCCGAGAATACCTTCACTCTTGGCTGCGCCGTATCCCCATGCAGTATCGAAGAAGTTACAGCCTTTATCGACTGAAAGCTGCAATGATGCCATAATTTCAGCGGTATCCGATCCTGACCAGCTTGCAAGGCCCCACATGCCATAACCGATTTCACTGACATTCCAGTTTGTCCTTCCCAGTTTTCTGTATTTCATAATTTTAAGATTTTATCGCCGAAACTTACAAGATACGAAAAAAAGAGCTTATTTTTGCAGGCGTCTTGAGTTCTTTAATAAGGGGGTTTAGCTCAGTTGGCTAGAGCGTCTGGCTGGCAGCCAGAAGGTCAGGGGTTCGACTCCCCTAACCTCCACAAAAAAGCGTAGAGCATAAGCGTTGAGCACAGAGAATTTTTTTATCCCTCGCTGTCATTCCGCCATACCTTCTTTTAATATATCCTTAACATTACAGTCATTTATTCTCTTGGATGCCGCATTCCTATTTTGTAATTTTGCGGCCATTGTGTTAGAAAATAGCAGGTTGGCATCATTGTTGCCTACTTTTTTGATTAAGTTAAGGAGGAGCATTTAAACAATGTTCGAAAATCTGAGAAATACCTGGAATCTTGACGAAGAGGTCTTCGAAAACAGGAACAGGGATTATGGTGCTTACCAGCTGAGGAGAAGATACAATTCAGTTGTAACTGCAAGCATAATAATCGCTGTTCTCATTTTTGCAGGCGTTATCCTGATTCCGTTTTTAATGCGGCCCAGGGACGAAAAAGTGCTCGCCGGCAGCAGCTATGGCATTCCCGTTTCAATGGAACATTTTGAAGTTCCTGAAGACATCTATGTTCCGCCTGCAGCACCGCCACCGCCACCCAAGGCACAGGAGATAATGAAATATGTTCCTCCCGTTCTGGTCGACAGCGTGGTCCCCGTAAATTCTTTGCTGCCTACCCCCGAAGAGCTCTCAGATATGCCGCAGACAGATGATATGAGCGAGCTCGCAGGAACGGGTACCGGCGACAACGATTTCGGAGTGGAAGGAGGAATACCTACAGATCAGCCTTACTTTGTAGTCGAAACAATGCCATCCTTCAGGGGAGGGGGTTTGGACAAGTTCCGCGAATGGGTAATCAAAAGGACAAATTACCCCCAGGAGGCTATAAATAAAAAGATCAGAGGACA
>DATGWQ010000116.1:0-2042 GCA_035299385.1 Bacteroidales bacterium
AATGAGATGAACGCTTGTTCGGGATGGCACAAAGATTTTTCAGTCTTGCAACCCTGACAATAACAGGTATAGTTACAACCGTAATTACAAAGGCAAGTATGTAACCCGTACTGACAATCAACCAGTAAGGTACCATATCGCTTACCAGGTTCAACATTTTTATAAAATTCATGAGATCTGTTTTTTAGATTCAGGAATGATCTATTACATGTGATTTGTCAATAACCGTATCTTTCCGGGAAATTCGTAAACAGAGCTTTCTTTACCATACCTCTTCCAACTCCGGAACTTTAGTCACTTCCAGGTTGATAACTCGGGCCTCGTTCCAGTTTATTCTCTTGGCGGCGGTCCTCATATCGATAAATTCAAAGTCGGAAAGCCATTTTGAAAGTTTCCGTTCAGCTCCTTTCAGACCTATATATGATCTGAATTTTCTGCCTGCCGGCAATTCTTCTATTACCGGCTGGTCGTGATCAAAGTCCCTGGGATGCAGGTATGACATAACATAATCTGTTTCGCTTGTCCATTTTTTAATCAGAAAATATGGAAAGAGCCTGAAGTATCCGCCGCCGGAAAACACAAAAGGTTTACCCAATATTTTTTTAGTATTGATCGGAAATTCCCTGATGATATTCCTTCCTGCCCTGATCAGGGATGGGTTACGTTCAGCGTATGTTGGCAGGCCGCCATTCAACCTTTCGGCAGGAAAAACAGAACTGTCATTCTGAATGCCGTTTTCAGCCAGGATTTCAAATGCCCATTTGCAATTTTCGGTAATGGAAAATCCGGGAGCGCGATATGTTATCACTTTCTTGCCGATTGTATCTTCAAGGATGCTGAGGCCTTCCATCAGGTCGTGCCTGAACTGTTCGGGAGTCTGCTCATACACCAGCTGATGCATTGATGAATGGCATGCTACCTCAAAGCCGGCTCTGTCGATCCGTTTAATTATCTCCGGGTATTTCCTTGCGATCCAGCCGAGGCAGAAAAAAGTTGCCTTTAGCCGGTGACGCTCCAGGATGCCAAATATCCTTTCAGTATTATTATGGATCCTGCTCTCATATCTGCTCCACTGCTTCTCGCTTCTTGTAGAATCATTGTCGAGAATGTGGAACCACTCTTCAATATCAAATGTAAGAATGTTCAATTTCAGGAATGCGGGAATGTTCAGATTTAACAGGTATTTTCTTTATCACTTTGGCAGGATGTCCGACAGCGATTGTCCAGGCAGGAATATCTTTTACTACCAACGATCCGGCTCCAACGATCGCACCCTCACCAACCGTAACTCCGGGAAGGATGATAGTGCCCATGCCAATCGAACATCCGTCTTTTAGTACTATGCGTTTTTTCTCATAGGGTAATCTGGAATATTCCTGACCCTGGAACAGATCAGACAAATCCCTTTGATGGCACAACAGCAGACAACGGTTTGTTATATGAACATTGTTCCCGATTTCAATCAGTTTCGCATTGTTAAAATCCATCCATACTTCATACCCGATAAAGACATCCTTCCCTACCTTTGCTCCCATCCATCGCCACAACATTGGCCTTAGCTTACGGTAATTGAGAGGAGAAAATATTACAGAATACATGCAATACTTTAATAAAACAGCATTAAAGAGACCTTTAAAACCTCGCTTTAACACAGCAGCAAATGTTATTTTTCCGTACTCCTTCTCAGAAAAATTCAGGCCGGCGGATTTTATAATGCGATATGAAAGGGACAGGTTTTCCAATTATTTCCTGAAATTGCTTTTCATCAATTGCACAAACATCCATGACAGGGGACGAAAAGCCCTGTTTATTTTCCCTGGTTGCTGAGCGAGCCGGTACACCCACTCAAGTCCGGATTGAATCATCCAGTCAGGAGCCCGTTTTACCGTTCCTGCAAAATACTCGAATGCAAGGCCGACACCGATACAGATAGTGGAATTGAGTTTGGGTTGAAGCAGGTACATTAATCTCTCCTGCTTGGGAGCACCCAGCCCGCACCAGAAAAAGGTTGGTTTTATAAGATTGATCCTATGGGCTAAAGC
>DATGWQ010000117.1:0-2253 GCA_035299385.1 Bacteroidales bacterium
AGCCTGAAATAATTTTCGTTAATCTGTGCCATTTTATATTTTTGGCAACAAATATATTTTCTTCTTATCAGGTAATAAAATTATTAAGGGCAAATTATAAATCAGATGAAAAACAACTTTGTAAAAATGCATGGTCTTGGAAATGAATACATAATCCTCGACAGCAATGATATTGACTTCAAGCTGACAAAGCAGGCAATAATAAGGTTGTGCAACATACATTTCGGTATCGGGTCTGACGGTATCGTACTGAAGGTGCCTTCATCAAAGGCAGATTTCGGATTCAGGGTCTACAATCCTGACGGCTCTGAAGCGGAAAAGAGCGGTAACGGTTTGAGAATATTCTGCAAATACCTGTTCGATTACGGCCATACAAACAAGAAAAATTTCTCGGTTGAAACACTCACCGACATAGTATACGCAGAAATAGTTGAAAAAGAAAAAGGAAAGGCCAGGCAGATCAAAGTCGACATGGGGAAAGCTATTTTCGAATCACGCAAAATCCCTGTCAATTCCGATCTTCCGGAGTTCATAGCTCAGAAGATCAAAGCCGGAGACCGCGAGTACGAAGTGAATTGCGTCTCTGTCGGAAACCCTCACTGTGTTGTCATTAAAGATGAGCTGGATGAGGATGAGATCAGGAAATACGGCCCGCTGCTCGAAAATCATCCTATGTTCCCGAACAGGATCAATGTACAGTTTGCTAAAGCCATCGACGAGCACAATGCCAGGATCCTAATCTGGGAACGGGGAGCAGGTTTTACACTTGCGTCCGGAAGCTCCTCATGCGCCGCATCGACTGCCCTGGTAAAGAGAGGGCTTGTAAAAGGGGACCTTACAATGCACATGATCGGTGGTGATCTTAAGATACAGATCGATTCAGAATGGAATATCAGGATGACCGGTGAAGTGAGGGAGATTGCCAACGGGGTCCTGAGCAATGAGGTGATCGAAGATCTGGAGAAACCATTTTAGTTACACAGAGAGCCACAGAGGACCACAGAGGACAACAGAGTATTTCCCTGTGAACTCTGTGCTTCTCAGTGTAACTCTGTGTAACCAATTTCTTATTTATAATTGACTACTTCTTCGAAATTCTTCCTTGCCGAAGCCGATGAATTTGCGTCAGGCGTTTGGGGAACATTCCCTATCCTTAGAATGCTGTTGACCTTGTATCCTTCAGGTATGCCGTAGACATCCTTCTTCCCGTTCACCACATTTACGCCAGTCATGTAGATATGGGAACCCAGCCCGAGGGCCTGGGCGGCAACATACATATTTTCCATTGCAAGACCACAGTCAAAATCGGCCGACCCGCCGTTTGATGATTCCGGCGTTGAAATAATTATCATGACATTGCCTGGAACTGCATTTCGGATGATCTCCTGCACTAGTGCATTATCCCTGATGACCGTGAATTTCCAGGGCTGTTTGTTCATTCCGCTCGGAGCCTTGATCCCGCATTCAAGTATTGTCCTGATATCCTTGTCCGGAACAGGATCCTGCGTAAAGGTCTTCGCTGAATAAGATGAAAGGATCAGGTCAGTGGTGCTTTTCTGGTTATTCTGTGCTCTCAGAACCGCAACGCTCATCATCATGATGAGAAAGACTGAAAATGCTTTTTTGCTGTACATGGTCAGGATGTTTTAATATTAAAGATACAATTAAAAATCAATAAAGATTTAAATAAGAATACCTTAAGTGCTCATATTGTTCTGAACAAAATGATTTTACCATATGTTGAGTGTTTAACAAATGTTGCTCATATTAAGCAGTATTTTTTTGATTTTACAGATATTTAATTAAATTCAGCCATTCATACTTAAACCAGAACATATGAAATACAGTATCTTAAGGAAAACTGCAGTAGTCTTATCAGTGGCTGTCCTGTCTGCCATTAACATGTACAGCCAGGAACGAGCTGATATCATAAAAGCTTACAACGACGGGGTAAAACAGATCCAGACGAATATTGATTCAGCAATCCTATCTTTTAACAATGTTATCCAGATGTCAGAAAAGGCCGGAGAATCTGCTAATGATCTCAAGGATAAAGCTGTCCAGGTCCTTCCCGGGCTTTACCTGAAATCAGCATCTTCGAAATTCAGTGCTAAGAAACCTGCAACTGAAATTGTATCAGCAGCAAAACAGGCTGTTGCGACAGCGGAAAAGTACAATAACGCACAGGTAAAGGAAAGTGCAAAAAATGTACTTGTCCAGGCTTATAACAGGATGGGGACCGAGTTCTTCGGC
>DATGWQ010000118.1:0-42305 GCA_035299385.1 Bacteroidales bacterium
GGATGCAATTAAATTCCTGATTTTCATAAGAATAAGTTTTGGTTAGTATTCTTCCGGCAATGTTTGTAATTCCTCATATGTAAAAACAGGACCATCCTTGCATACGAATATTTTCCCCACATTGCATCTTCCGCACTTGCCGAAACCGCACTTCATCCTGTTTTCGAGGGTGGTAAATATGTTTTTGTCTTTGAATCCCAGTTTTTTAAGCACCGGCATGGTGAACTTGATCATAATGGGAGGTCCGCAAAGTATAGCAATTGTATTTTCTGAAGATGGGGCGGCTTTCTCTACAACAGCCGGCACAAAACCGATTTCGCCTTTCCAGTCAGGCGTCTGACCTCCCGGATCAACGGTCGTAATAAGTTTGACATCAGGCCTGTCGGCCCATTCTTTCAGCTCGTGTTTGTAAACAAGGTCATTAACAGTGCGGGCTCCGTAGACTATAGTGATGTCTTTGTATTTTTCGCGAAGGTCGAGAGTGTTCCAGATAACGCATCGCATTGGCGGCAAAGCGATACCTCCGGCTATATAGAGCAGGTTTTTTCCATACCATTGTTCTATCGGGAAGGTGTTGCCGTAAGGCCCGCGGAAACCAACTGTGTCGCCGATTTCAAGGTTAGCCAGGGCATTTGTCACCCGTCCGGCTTTCCTGAAGGTGCATTCTATATATCCTTTGCGGGTGGGGGCGGAGGCTACACAGAATGTGGATTCTCCTTCGCCGAAAACCGAATATTCCCCGAACTGCCCTGCCCGGAAATCAAATTTTTCAGCATCCTGCTGGTTTTTGAATTTTAAGCGGAAAGTCCTTACATCCGGGGTCTCCTCGATTATGTTTTCGATCTCCATCAGGTAAGGCATATAGATGTTTTCGCTCATATCTTTAAGTTAAATATTCTGCAATGATTCCAATTGTTCCGAAATGTTCATGTCTACCGGGCATCCTGCCGAACAGCGGCCGCATCCCACGCATCCGAGAGTCTGGTTCCTGTCGGGCATATACGAGAATTTATGCATGATCCTCTGCCTCCATCTCTGGCTCTGAACACTCCTCGGGTTATGCCCCGAAGTATGAAGGGTGAACAGGCTGAAACCGCACGAATCCCATGATCTGTATCTTATGCCGTTCTTACCCCTCGTCTCATCCTGTATGTCAAAGCATGCACATGTCGGGCACAGGTACGCACATGCACCGCAGCCAAGGCACCTGAGTGAATTTTCAACCCAGAAGGGATGGTTGAAGGCACCAGCAAGCTTTGTTGTTACAGTCTCGTGGCTGAATCTTTGCTTCACCTCAGCGACAATAGTTTTTGATGCAGTTGCTTCCTCGAAAATATCCTTGTTATTTTCCAGCACAATTTTGCCCTTTTCTGTCAGGATATCGGCATAGAAGTCCCCGCTTTCAAGCGGAGTCAGCAGTATGTCGCTTCCTTTTGCAGAATCGGGACCAATGCCCACTGATGTGCAAAAGCAGTACCCGTCGCTTTTGCTGCATGACAGCCCGATTATCGTGAGGCTTTTAAGCCTTTTGGAGAAGAATTTGTCCTCGGTGTCCCGGCAGAAAATGGATTTGAGTATGTCAAATGAAGCTGCATCGCACGGATGAACCCCCCACAGGACAGTCTCAGGAAACAGTTCGGGAACAAGGTCCTTGACGACTGTTTCAGTTTTCGAATTCACATACGAAAGCAGGTTTTCAACCCTGGGGAAAACGACATTCTTCAACGGCATGGTTGTCCTGATATGATCATGCACTACATCACCGAAAGCAGGATTATAACGGAAATCATCCTTCCCTTCAGTTCTGACGGGTGCAACCATCCTGTGCCCGGCTTTAAGGTTTTCATAAAGCTGGCCGAGCTTATCTTTCTTAATCAGTTTACGAATGCTTTCCATTATATGATGAAGTTATCTTTATCATTCGGATCAAAGGTCGACATTACGGAAGCCATCTTTGCAGAAGTTCCGGAATACACTTTAAAATGCTCATACACGCTGTCGGACAGGTACATTGTGAGTAGATGACAAGGTATTCCGACCGGACAGGCCCTGCCGCACTCACCGCAGCTTATGCATCTTCCTGCAAGGTGCATTGCCCTCAGTACATGCCAGTCGAGATTACCTCCGGGTGTCGATTTTACCGGTATCCACTGCGGCTGGTTTACTTCAACAGTGCACCTTGTGCAGTAACAGAGCGGACATGCCTGGCGGCATGCATAGCACCGGATGCATTTTGAAAGTTCATTTTTCCACCATTCGAATTTCTCTGCAGGTGAAAGCTTCTTCAGCTTTTCAATTATCTCCTGATCACGTGAAGGATTGGCAAGTTCTGACTTCTCAACATATGCCTGCATCACACTGATGTCGGCAAATTCCAGGAAGCTCCCGTCACCTGATATGCCCAGGACTGTAAGCTCCTCAGCGTTGACCTGCAATTCCGAAATAAGCACAAGGATGCTTCTCATCACAGGTAAAGTTGCGACGATTGCTGGTCTGCCTATTTTTTTTACTTCAGGCTTGGTGAGATAAACAGCAAGATTCTGAACACACTTCTCATTATAAACAAGATTTGAAGTTTTCTGCGGATCGGTGATGAAAGCAGGACGAATATTCCCGTTCGTGCCGTTTTCATACCCGATCACAACCTGTACGGTCTTGTTATCCAGGAGCTCCTTTGCCCTTGCATTAAGATTACTCATTTTTCACCTCCTCTCCGGCAGGCATGTCAACCATTTGTTTGTATTCCGTATAAGGTCCAAGCTCTCTTATTTTTGCTACTGTTGTATTCACCACTTCAGCCCACCTGGCTCCTTCAGCAGCAGACACCCACGACCAGGTTATCCGGTTCGTGTCTATTCCCATGAAATCCATAAGGTCCCTGAAGATTATCCAGCGCCTTTTCGCGTGGAAGTTTCCTGATGTGTAGTGACAATCGTTCGGATGGCAGCCAGAAACTATTATACCGTCTGCCCCGTTTTCGAATGCTTTCATCAGGAGCATGAAATCGATCCTGCCGGTGCAGGGGAAACGGATGATCTTGACGTTTGAAGCGTATTTGATACGGCTTGTACCGGTAAGGTCCGCCCCGGCGTAAGTGCACCAGTTGCAAACGAAGGCTACAAGTTTTGGTTCGAATTCGGCCATATATGTTTTATGAAATAATCGGTTCTTTAAAATTCATTCAGAAGCGCTGTGACTTCGGCATATACCTGTTTGTTGGAGTAACCCATAAGGTCGATTGATTTGGACCTGCACAACGAGACGCAGGTTCCGCACCCCTGGCAAAGCCCTTCATTGATCTTTGCCACTGTCTTCACAACTTTGCCGTCGCGGTTTTTGAATTCCTCCTTCTCAATCGCCTGGTAAGGACAGACCGGCTGGCAGAGGAAGCATCCGACACATGTCGAGTACTGCGGTGGGGCCATTCGGTTCACCACGGCAACAAGAGGTTCCCTCGTCAGTTCGTTTTGCGAAAACAATGCTGCTACTTTCACTGCTGCGCCTGAGGCTTGCGAAACCGAGTCAGGAATATCCTTTGGATTCTGGCATGCTCCTGCAAGGAATATCCCTGCCGTGTTTGTTTCGACAGGCTTTAGCTTTGGATGCGCTTCAGCAAAGAATTTATGCGAGTCATAAGAGATGTGCAGCCTCTGTGCAAGCTCTTCAGCACCGGGATTCGCAATACCCGCAGTGGCAAGAACGACCATATCTGCTTCAATTTCCACAGGCATGGATCCGAGAAGCGTATCGGCACCTTTGACGATCAGCTTGCCATCCCTTTCATATATTGTGGATACCCTTCCCCTGATATAATTGACATGATCTTCCTCGATCGCCCTTCTGACAAATTCATCGTAATTCTTCCCGGCTGACCTGATGTCCATGTAAAAGACATGAGCATTGCCGTCATGGACTTTGTGCCGGTAAAGCATCGCATGCTTGGCGGTGTACATGCAGCAGATCTTCGAGCAGTATGCGATTCCCTTGGCCGGGTCGCGCGATCCGGCGCAGGCGAGAAATACAATGTTCTTCGGAACCTGTCCATCAGAAAGCCGTCTTATCTGGCCGCCCGTCGGACCGGATGCGGAAGCAAGACGTTCAAACTGAAGTCCGTCAATGACGTCTTTGTATTTGCCATAACCATATTCGGGGAAGAAATCGGCATGTTTAATGTCGAATCCTGTTGCCGCGACAATAGCGCCTATTTCGAGTTCAAGAATTTCATCCTCCTGATCGAACCTGATAGCCTTTGTCGGGCATACTATCTCACAAACCTTGCATTTGCCTTTTATATAATAGGTGCAATGCTCCCTGTCGATTACCGGCTTGTTGGGGACCGCCTGTGGAAATGGTACATATATTGCAGGCCTTACACCCATGCCCTGCTCGAATTCGCTCGGAATTTTTTTCTGGGGACATTTTGTGGTGCAGAGCCCGCATCCTGTGCATGCCTTTTCGTCGAGGCTCCTGGCTTTCTTCCTGATTTTTACTTTAAAATTTCCGATGAAGCCCTCAACGCTTTCGACTTCTGAATATGTGTATAATTTGATATTCGGGTGCTGTGCAACCTCGACCATCCTGGGTGTGAGGATACACTGCGAGCAGTCGAGTGTCGGGAATGTCTCGGAAAGCTGTGACATATGGCCACCGATTGAAGGAGATCTTTCGATCATTACAACTTTATGACCTGTATTGGCTATGTCGAGTGCAGCCTGTATCCCTGCTATTCCGCCTCCGATCACCATTGCCGTTTTTGTAACCGGCACCCTGATGGGCTGAAGCGCTGAATTGAGCTTTACCTTTTCAACCTGTGTCCTTACGATGTCTATTGCCTTCTCGGTGGTCATGTCGTTCTTCTCATGGACCCACGAGCAGTGCTCCCTCAGGTTGGCCATTTCGCAGAGAAAGGGGTTGAGACCGGCCTCCGAACAGGCTTTTCTGAATGTAGGTTCGTGCATCCTCGGGGAGCATGCTGAAACCACGACTCCAGTCAGCTTATGTTCCCTGATGGCATCCTTTATTATGGTCTGCCCGGGATCAGAGCACATGTACTTGTAATCCATGCTCAATGCAACATGCTTAAGCTTGCCGATCCTCTCGGCCACTTTTCCGCAATCGACCGTTGCACTGATGTTTTCGCCGCAATGGCAGACAAAGACGCCTATTCTTGCCATCTTATTATAATTTCCTCATTAATTGATTTTTACCTCAACAAAATGTCTTTTCAGGCCTACCTTTTCCGGTGAAATCCCTATGGCCAGCCCGAGCGCCTGTGTTACAAAGATCACGGGTATGTCGAATTTCTTTCCCCAGTAATTATTGATGTCGGGCCTTCTCATATCGAGATTTGAATGGCACATCGGGCACGCAACAACTATAGCTTCAGCTTGCCTGTGCGTTGCATCCTCGATTATTTTTCCTGATAGTTTTGAAACGAGATCTGTCCTGGAGATTGAAAGGCCGGCTCCGCAGCATTCGGTTTTAAACGGGAAATCCACCGGCGTGGCTCCTGCCTTCTTCATCAGGTTGTCCATGGTCTGCGGATCTTCAACCCTGTCGTAATTCAGTATCTTATGAGGCCTCACGAGAAGGCATCCATAATAGCAAGCGACCTTGTGATTAAAGGGTTTGGTGATCTTAGCTTCGAGACCGGGGGTTATATACTTGTCAATCCACTCGATAACATTAAGGATCTCGCAGGTTCCCCTGTAATCCATTTCAATGATTTCACTTATCCTGTTCCTAAGTTCCGGATTTGACTTGAGCTCATGCATTGTAACCATGAGGCGGCTGTAGCATGCGGCACATGGAACGACAATTTCACCCAAACCGTTTTTCTCTGCCAGTGCGAGTATCCGTGCCGGAAGCGCGAGTGACAGCTCTTTGTTCAGGTTATGTGCTGCAGTAGCTCCGCAGCAGTTCCAGTCCGGAACCTGTACAAGCTCGATGCCGAATGCCCTGGCAAGCTCGAATACAGATTCATTGTAATCCCGCGCAGATCCTTCAAGTGAACAACCCGGGTAGAGTCCGGTTTTCATATCATTCATTTTATTTTGCTTGTCTTTTTGAAAATTTTAGCCAGATGTCCCTGTCCTTTGATTATTTCGGGAAAAATGTGAAGCTTTCCCCTGCTGATCATCTTAGGGGCCAGTGTCACATCCTGGGTGAGCTTCAGGGAACGTCTTTTATAGTCGAGAATAAGACCGAGCTCGTACAGGCGCCCGGTATATTTTATCGAGTTCAGGAATGACTTATGGAAAGCAATGATGTTGGCTGCCTTCGGGTTTTCCTTCTTTTCACTGATCGATTTCTGCCTCAGCCAGTCCATCATTGAAGGTATGTCGATTTCCATCGGGCAGCGGCTCAGGCACATCTCGCAGGCAAGGCAAAGCCAGATCGTATGGGATCTGAGAATTCTCTCATCGTTCGACTGGTTTTCCGTCTGCAGCAGCCGCATTACCATGCTGGGCGGGAGGTCCATCTCATCAGCCAGGGGGCATCCGGCAGAGCATTTGCCGCACTGGTAGCATTTTTGCGCATGCACGCCCGTGTTCTTCCTCACCGCGGTTGCAAGGCAATCTTTTTCTATATGATGTTCAGAATGAGACATATTAATGACTTTAGATTATTCGATCCCGGAGAACAAACGTATGAACTGCACTCTTTCGTATGATGCCGGATTATTTATTTTCCTGCTGCTCAGCAGGCCTTTGAAATCATTGATATCCTTGAATTTATGCCTGTCCATCCAGTGCTTTAACCCGGAAACAATTTCAGGCAGCACACTGAAATGATCGGGCTGGCTCCTGTAGAAAACCGAAGCCATGTGAACCGCATCAGCTCCGGCGAGCAGCTGCTTGATAACTGTTTCATGATTATGTATGCCTGTTGAAGCTGCTATATCGCATTTCAGCTTTCCTGACAACAGTGCAACCCATCTCAGTGTATGGGCGTATTCGTTTGCAGTGCTGAAGATATTCGAAGTTGTAACCCTCAGGTGCTCGATATCGATATCCGGATTGTAAGGCCTGTTGAAGAGAGTAAGCCCGTTGATGCCCGATTCCGATAGTTTTTTCAGTGTTGACGCAAGTCCGGAGAAGTAGAATCCTGTCTTTACTGAAACAGGAATTGTAACATATTTCCTTACTTCACGTATAATATTAAGGCATATCTCCTCATTTTCATCACCGGTAGCAGCAGGATCGGACGGAAGGAGATAGATATTCAGCTCCAGTGCATCAGCCCCTGCATCCTGGATCTTCTTCGCAAAGTACTGCCATTTCTGTGTCGTGTTGCAGTTGATGCTTGCAATAACAGGTATGCTGATGTTCTGCTTTGCTTCAGATACGAGCTTGAGATATTGATTCAAAGTATGATCCTGAACGTAGGATGTCAGGTATTCATAAGCTTCGGCATAGTAATACTCATCCTTGCTGACGATGTCGGCAAACGCATCCTGCCATGTTTTGATGGAAGGATTCTGCGAAATTCGCATGTAGTCTGAATCGAATGTTATCTGTTCTTCGAAAACCGATTTGAGGACAACCGCCCCGGCTCCCATTTTATCGATTGTCTTCAGATTCTCCAGCGATGAGGTGAGGCCTGAGCTTCCGACAACCAGGGGATTACGAAGCTCCAGTCCAAGGTAACGGCATGAAAGATCGGACATCTGTTAAATATTTAACAGCCAAATATAGCAACATATATTAATGAGCAAAATGATATATGATAAGTATGCATAGGTAGGGGCTCAATATTTTGGTAGGGGCTCAATATTTTGAGCCCCTACCAAAAATGTTGAACCCCTTCATATTATGTTTAGAGGAATCTCTTGAATTTATCCCCGAGCTTAAAATACGTATACTTCCCTGCATCATCGCCTGCAATACGGACTGCTTCGCCGGAAGTCTCAAACGTACTGTGCTCGCCCGAGACCTGCGAGAAATACACATCATGGTCCTGCCCGTTTTCCTCATGCAGTATCACATGTGCAAGGTTCTTATGGATATCGGACTGGAGAGAGTTGTTGCACACCGGGCAGAAGAACTCAAGCGGCTCTCCTTCCTGAAATTCAAATTCAGGATGCTTTATGCTGGAATAATTTCCGATCTGCGGATGAAGCAGGATGAGACCTGATTTCTTCCTGCTGTTCCGGGCTTTCAGGATAAGATAATCACCGACGCGGATCTGGGCAAGGCATTTCGGGCAAAGGAAGTTATTCATTCTTATCTTTCTGATTTATAAATATAAAACAAAGATACGGATGTTTGGTTATTTTGCTTAAAAACATGCATGGATCAAAAAATTAAAAAATTTATATAAATGTTTGCGCTTGTTTAATTCTGATATATTTACACCGGCAAAAAACGATCCTGCCATTCAGGCAGGGATAATTATTTTTTAATGATTGCCAGACAGATAAACTAAATCTAAAAAGGGTAAGTAATTCTTTATAAAATGGACATTATTTTATTCACTAATCTCGCTCAGCCAGCCGTTCAGAATGGTCCGGTGACATCCTGGTTTGACCTGGTGACAAAAGGAGGACTGATCATGATTCCGATCTTGCTGCTTTCATTTGTCAGCGTTTACATTTTCATTGAAAGGTACCTTTATATCAGAAAAGCTTCTTCGATTGACTCCGGCCTTGTGCCTTCAATCGTCAGGGAAATTGGTGATGGCCATGTCGACCGTGCTCTCATCCATGCCCGCAAAGACCCCTCTGCTGCAGGCAGAATAATGGAAAGCGGCCTTGCCAAATTCGGAAAGCCGGCAAGGGACATCGAGAGCAATCTCGAGTCCGCCACGAACCTTGAAATAACCAAAATGGAAAAAAACACAGGATACCTTGGCATTATTGCAGGTATTGCTCCCATGCTGGGCTTTATCGGGACGATTTCAGGCGTAATAAAAATATTTTACAGCATCTCTCTTGCTGACAATATCAGTATCGGCATAATCTCGGGCGGTTTGTACCAGAAAATGATCTGCAGCGGTGCAGGTCTCATTGTCGGTGTTATATCGTATGCTGCCTACCACATCCTTCAAATGAAGATAGACAGGTACACAATCTCGCTTCAGGAGAGTCTTTTAAACTTCATAAACAGGCTCTGACATGAACATCAGAAGGAACAGGCATTTCAAACCGGAAGTAAGCACTTCATCGCTTAATGACATCATGTTCTTCCTGCTGCTGTTTTTTCTCATTGTATCTACTCTGGCAAATCCCAATGTTATCAAGGTACTTCTTCCCAATTCAAAAGCCGCACAGAGTATAAACAAACAGCAGATCTCGCTTACTGTTACTGAAGATAAAAGATATTTTATCAATCAGCGTGAAATTCAGCTGAGCGACCTGGAAGCTCTACTGAAAGAAGAGATAAAGGATATTGAGAGTCCTACAATCGTACTCCGTTTTGCCAAAAACCTGAATGTCCAGGAGCTTGTGGATGTGCTTGAGATTGGGGTGAGACTGAACATTAAAATGGTAATGGCCACCGAAAAATTGGCAGGATAGAGGTACTTTCATACCTGGAAAATTTTACTGCCAGTGGTATTCTTCAACGAAAAGCCCGGTGGCGCTGATGCCTGCTTTCTCGAGAAAATTTTCAGCGGAAACACCCCCGTGCAGTATGAACACGAGATCGTTGTAAAGTTTTATATACCCTCCAGGTGTCGAAACCAGGACATGATTTTCCTCTATGAGCATCACCTTGCTGCTGAGCAGGACTTTGACGCTGCCCAGCAATGAAGCTTTATTGATCAGTTTGCCTGTGAGCTGCGTGAGCCCGGTAAATCCCTCCTGCCGGCACGCTATTGTAACTTCATTTTTCCCCGAAAGGATAAGCGCTGATTCAACGGCTTTGTCATTGCCGCCAACGATCAGCACCCTTTCACCTTTGATCTTATCGATATCCGTGATTGAATAGGCTACCTTTTCCTTCGTTTCCCCCGGTACATTAAGCCTTCTGGGGCTTCCTCTCTTCCCTATCGTGAGCAGTACCGCGGCAGTGGTGAAATTCTGAAGATCGGATGAGATCACGTTAAAGCTGTTGTTGAGCTTAATAATGGACTCTACCCTGCAATTCTCCATTATGGGTATTTTATACTTCATTATAAGCCTGTGAAACAGATCTATAAGGTCGGATTTGTTATTTCCCGGAAGTCTTAATTTTCCGACAAGGGGTAACGCTATGTCCCCGTTAACCAGTATGTTTTTTTTCGGATTGCTGGCGATGGATCCGGAAAGGGTATCCTGTTCAAGCAATATAAACCTGAGATTATTGAGCTTTGCTGCAAGTGAAGCTGAAATGCCGGCAGGACCTGCGCCGATTATTACCAGATCATAATCTGACTTGTGTGTCCGGTCAATTTTTCCGGCAATATACCCCACAGCGCTGCCGGCATGATTAGCAGCGCTGTTGAGGGTATGCATGCCTCCGAGTTCCCCTGCAACGTAGATTCCGGTGATGTTGGTTTCAAAATCACTGTCCGTTCCCGCCTCCCCGAAGGCGGAGGAATTATTTTTTTGTTGACCATGGGTTTCTGTTTCGTTCCCACCGGATAATGATTTTTTGCCCCTCATAAATACGGGTTTCAGCCGGTATAAGGCAACAACAATGATGAGAACAGCTATAAAAGAGCAGAACAATATGGAGGCGGACTGAACCATGAAAAAATGTTTAATGTGTACCCAACAACGAATAAATAAAATTAGGCTTCAATCCCTTGCAACCAGTTAAGTTCGGGTGAATTCTTGATTAAGAAGTGATTAACCACTAGATCTTGATGCCTATTACCAGGATGTCATCTGTCTGGTCCTCATCGTTCTCACCACGCCACCTCTCAAACTCCTCAAACAGCATGTCGCGCTGTTCCGGCATAGGATTCATGTGTATATTCAGAAGAAGCGACTTGAAATTGGGCCGCTGGTATTTCTTGTGAAACCTTCCTCCGAACTGATCAGTGTACCCGTCGGAGGAAAGGTAAATAATATCACCTTTTTTTACCCTTATCTTTTCAGATGTGAACGGATGCCCTCCTGTCTCATATGAATTGCTGATAAAGTTCGTGGCTTTGTATTCGTGCAGCTGGTTGTCGGACACTACATATATTGGGCTTGATACGCCTGCATAGGTGAGGATCCTGGTCTCAAGATCGAGAGAGCATAATGCAATGTCCATGTCATCCGGCATCCCGGGCAGCTCGTCATCCCTCCTGAGGAATTTATGAACTTTGGAATAGAGATGATCAAGTATTTCCGAAGGATCCGTGAGCTTAATCTCATTCACAGCCTGGTCTGTGATGCCGTAACCGAGTGTGCTCAGAAGTGCGCCCGGAATGCCATGGCCTGTACAGTCGGCTGCTGCAAAGATCCTTATATTGTCCCTTTTACTGAAAAAATAAAAATCGCCGCTTACGATGTCCTTGGGTTTGAAAAGCACAAAACTGTCGGTGAAGCATTCTCTTATGAAAAGATCCTCCGGCAGGTATGTCTCCTGTATATGTCGTGCATAATTGTAGTTTCCCTGGACTTCAGCAATTGTCTCCTCAATTTTCCTGTTTATAACTCTTACTTTTTCTTCAAGGACAGGATTTTTAGACGACATCCCGCTGATTTCTTCATTAAGTTTCCTTGTCTCATTAAGCAGCTTGTGAATGCTGCTCCTGGGTTTTATGGCATATGAAAGAGCGGCGATCCTGTCTGGTACCACGGGGTAAGCCTCGTAACCGATGTCCTGCAGTAATCCAGGTATGAGCCTCACCAGTTCACGGTCCTTTTCCTTTTCGGATTCCGTTAGTTCCTCATAAGGAATTAAGCCGGGATGTGTTTTTCTTTCACTATCCTTCATGTTTCCGAAGATCCACCCGTTAAGCCTCTTGTCCCAGCTCCACCTCAGGTGTTCTATCCGCGACATGGTTTCAATCTCATTTTCGTCGAGATGAAGCGCCATTGGCTGAAATCCTTCGTTTACCGGCTTGATCCTGTAACCAATTGCAAGAAGCTTATTTGCAATATGGTATGCATTATCGGCATTGGAATACTTGATTTCATCCGGAAGATTGTCATAATCGGTCAGGTAGTCACCCGTACTTTCTTCGTTGTTGTCCCTGTTCCGCATTTCCTGCAGGTACCTGGAATGGATTGCCCTGGCGAGCTTCCTTAACATTGCAGGACTGAGCAAAGGTTCTTCAGCGGTACGGAATATTTCAAACCCTATTTTTTTCAGCTGTGGCGGTATGAGATAATTCAGTTCCCGGAAATACCATTTTCTTGCACCCGGCAGGTTGCTGAACGCAGTGTCGGGGTCCCTGAAATATTTTTCATGATCTATCGAGGCCAGCTTCTCAATATCTTCATCGGTTATGATGCATGTTCTGATGAACCCTGTCGCCGGCCTTATCATAAGTTCGAGCGACTTCAGCTTCCCAGGAATGCCTGCAGCATAATCATACCAGATTTTTCTTTCCTCTTCGCTAATTTCAGAAAATAACCTGTTTATTGTAAAAGGCGAAGTGATAAGGCTTCTTGATCTGCGCATGTCTTCATAAAGGAATTCTGAAAGGTCATCAATGAATTTTTTTTTGAAAATTTCCCTGTTTTCACTGATCCGTAGTTCCTTTTCAGGATCATGAATGACTTCAGCCCATGCGGTAATATCCTTGCGTTTCACGTCAGGTGTATCCAAAAGCCGTTTATCTCTGCTTTACGATGTATTCGAAAGGAAATTTTGCCATTTTCGACATTTCCCTTCCTGTTTCCAGCATGTCTGCATCGTCATCCTCATAGTGCCAGTTGATGCCGATTTCCTTTCCCTTTGAGCGCACATCTGCAATTTTCTTGCAGAAGTCGAGTATGTACTTTGCCGACGAAGAGTTGAAGTAGTCAAAATCGAGGTTGATAACGACCGGATTATATACGTCGCGAGATTTCATGAGATAATGGGAGTAATCATCAAACCAGTTGAGAATGTCACCATAAAAGCCCGCAACGTCGGGAGGCCTGGACTCTCCCGAGATCTCATATCTCCCGATATCAGGATCGAGTATCACCTTTGGTGAGTTCGAAGTCTGATTTTTGATCAATTTTCTCATTATGTAGTTGTTTACAGTTATTTTCAGTTCGAAATATGCCAGCTCACTGTTCTTTATGTTGAAGCTGTGATCAATATTCTGACGTGATTTCAGCTTCAATAACAAGAAACCAACTCCGGCACAATCCGGGGCTGTCTCATGAGGCATATTTATCTTGCTGTCGTAAAGGGAAAGGAGGTCAGATTCATTAAGCCTGTTGACCAGTGAGATGCTGGAATCAAGCATTCTGATCCTGTCCCTTCTTACCAGGTTGCCTGTCCGCACATAAATCTTCTCGCCTTCCTTTACCACAGAAATATGGGGAAGATCAGCTTTGTCTCCTGCCGTGCACTTCTCCGCATGCTTGGCAACATTTTCAAGACATTCGACAATTATCGAATATGTTCTCTTGCCTATAGTTTTATTCAGCAGGATAAAATCTTTATTTTTTTTCAGATTTTTCAGCAGCTGATCGATTGTTTTGTGATCAACACATCCTTTAAATTCGAGCAAGTGCAACGAGTCAGCCATGGGAATGCCTGATGAATCAACATAATAAATTTAAACAATTTTTCAGAATACAAGTTTCTTTAAAAATATTCCATTGTTTCCTTTTCTTTATTTCTCTGTCAAGGCTCAAAGGGACCGGGAGTCACCAGGTCACACATACACAGCTTGTTGGCACTTGGTGTCCTGGTGCCTTGGTGGCAAAGAAATCTTCTTTGGTCTCAAGGAGGGACTTTCCGACACTGCAGGTCCCTCCGGAGGAGGTCAGGGGTGGACAGGGGAAGCCTGTTTTCGTTCAATAAGCAGTATCACGGGAATTTGGTAATTGCATAATTATTACTAACTTGTATTATGGCTTTTAACTGATCAGCATTAAATCTTCTTTCCATGAGCGATGCCATTATGAAAGCGCTGATGCAGCTTTTCGCCCTTATAAGCGACATCCATGATGATACCGTAATATCCGTCAGGGAAAAAGAGATAGTCCGGATCTTCCTTGTCAGGAATCTGAACAACGAGCTTGTATCGAGGTACATGAAAATGTATGAGGAATACCTTTCAATCTACAATTCGGAAAGAATTATAAAAGGAAGTATCCAGGACCGCAAGAGGATATCCCTTAATGCAATGAGGATCCTTGCGCTTTGTGAAAAGATAAATGAAGAGCTTCAGCAGAAACAGAAAGTTTATGTCATGGTCAAGCTTGCAGATTATATTTCTTCAGGAGAGGAAATCACAGAAACGGAGCTTGATTTCTTACAGACTGTCGCAAGTTCTTTCAATATTCCCGGTTCTGAATATAACGATATAAAGAGTTTTATAATGATACCGGGTATGGCAGGGTGTGAAGGTACAAGCATCCTTACCATAGACGGCAAAAATGATTCTGGCGGAACCGGTTTCCGGCATCTCCTCAATGAGAATCTTAAAGGGGCTGTCTCAATTCTGCGGATCAGGAGCACAAATACATACCTGATGCGGTATAATGGCCCTGATGTCCTGTATCTGAACGGTCAGAACATACAGGAAGGGGAAACATATGTTTTCGACAGCGGATCATCCATCAGAGGCTCCGGAATAAAAGCGGTCTACTATTCCGGGATCGTTGGCTATTTCACTTCAATAACTACGGGTGACGGGATATCTCTCTGTGCAGAAAATGTCACATACAGGTTCAGGAACAGCGGAAACGGGGTGCATAATCTTAATTTCACAGGCGTATCGGGGGAGCTTGCAGGTGTTATAGGAGGAAGCGGAGTTGGCAAGTCCACGACCTTAAGCGTACTTAGCGGCACCCTGGAGCCTGTCGAAGGACATGTTATCATCAATGGCTATAACCTGTATGATGAGAATGAACGCGAATTGCTGAAAGGTGTTATCGGATTCGTACCCCAGGATGACCTGCTGGTTGAAGAGCTGACGGTCTATCAGAACCTTTATTATAATGCCAGGATGTGTCTCAGCAATCTTCCAGGTGATGAACTCGAGAAGACCATTGACAGGATCCTGAATGATCTCGATCTGGGTGAAGCAAGAGACCTGAAAGTGGGTAACCCGCTTAACAAGGTGATCAGCGGCGGGCAGCGGAAGAGAATAAATATAGCTCTCGAGCTTATGCGGGAGCCTTCGATTCTGTTTGTTGATGAGCCAACGTCGGGCCTTTCATCCGTTGACTCCGAAATGGTGATGAACCTGCTGAAAGACCTGACTTATAAGGGTAAGCTCGTTATTGTTAATATCCATCAGCCTTCCTCGGAGATATACAAGATGTTTGATAAAATTATGATCATCGACAGGGGTGGTTACCAGGTATATTGCGGAAATCCGAACGAGGCAATAATATATTTCAAAGCTCAGACAAACCATTCCAATCCTGACGAGGATCAATGTACAAGATGTGGAAATATTGACACAGAGCAGATTCTCCGGATAATCGAGGCGAAGGTGCTGGATGAAATGGGCAAGGCCACAAGGGTGAGAAAAATCAGTCCTGCCGAATGGGCGAAAAGGTTTAAAGCCTTTTCTGAAAGCGGAAGTGAAAATATAATTAAATCTAAGGAGCGTTTGCCCGCCAGCCGTTTCCACATTCCCGGACTGCTGAAACAATCCGCCGTTTTTTTCCAGCGTGATGTGCTTTCAAAGCTTGCCGACAGGCAATATATCATCATTACCCTGCTTGGACCGCCGCTGCTCGCATTTCTTCTTGCATATTTTACAAAAACTCCGGCGAAGAATTACCATTTCAGCGATAATGAAAACATCCCTGCTTACCTGTTTATGTGTGTGATCACATCAATGTTCTTCGGTCTTATGGGAAGCTCTGAGGAGATTGTAAAGGACAGGAAAATCCTGAAAAGAGAATCATTTCTTAATCTCAGCTGGTTCAGTTACCTGAATTCAAAGGTGATGATAATGTTCCTGGTTTCCGCCATCCAGACTCTTTCATTCGTAATAATTGGCAACATTGTACTGGAGATCAGGGGCATGAATTCTGCCTACTGGCTTGTACTTTTCACAACCTCGTGTTTCGCAAATATACTTGGACTGAATCTTTCATCAGCCTTCAGGTCTGTAATATCGATATATATTCTGATCCCATTCATAATAATTCCGCAGCTGTTGTTCTCTGGCGTGCTTGTGAAATTCGACAAGCTGCACACGGTTTCCCGGTCTAATGAATATGTCCCTGTTATCGGTGACCTGATGATAGCAAGATGGGCCTTCGAAGCTGTGGCAACGAAACAGTTCAGCCATAATGAGTATGAGAAAAATTTTTTCGCGAATGAACTCGTTTTGACCCGGGATGAGAATAATATTTTGATAATTGAAAATCTTCAGAAAGATTTGTCGTTCATTCACAGGTTCACCGACAGTGCACAGTATAAACCCGTGATCACAGGTTATTTCGCAATACTTAACAAGTACATCAGAAGGTTGCTGTCTGAAACAGGTGACGGAAATGCAGCCGGGAAATTCATGCTTGCCCCTGGGAATTTCAATGAAGCCTCTTACCTGGAAACGCGTGAGCTTCTTGAATCATTAAAAAGGAAGTTCAGGAAAAAATGGGAATCTGGAACTGCAGTAATGGATTCCCTCAAAAAACAGATTGGGAATGACCGGCTCCTGGAGAAAAGGCTGATGTATGAAAATGACAAGCTAAGAAAACTGGTCCTGGGCATGGACATCGACCTGAAGGCACCACTCACAATTGAAACAAATGACAAGATCATCATAAAAGACAAACCGGGTTTAAGGAAGTCTTCTTCTGCAAATGGCAGGGCGCATTTTTATGCCCCCTTCAAAACTATCGGAAAAATGGAAACAGGCACATTTGCTTTCGATGTAACCGTCATATGGCTTGTTACAATAGTCCTATACTCACTTCTGTACTTCAGGGTATTTGAAAGAATCATCTCTTATTCTGAAAACTTCCGGATAAAGCGACCGGAATGATCATTAAAATTCCGGATTCTCCTCAAGCCAGAGGCCGACTATTTCATGAACCCTGTTGAATTTTGATTCCATCTGGTCGACAATCCTGGTAAATTCAGGTTCATCCTGCATGCTTTTCATCATGGGGTCGTTTTTTACAAGCGTAAGCATGTGTGTGAAACAATTCTGGCTTTGATTGGCCAGCCGGAGATACTCATAAGCCTTGTTTTTGTCTCCCCTGAAAGCATAGATTCCCGCAAGATCGTAATATGAATAGTAGATAAGATCAGAACGGCTTCCATTCTTTATCACGTCGTTGCAGGCCTTTATCTGTTTCCTGAAATAAATATCTGCTTCTCTCCGGAAACCATTTTGAGACAGGGTATATGCTACCCTGTGCATATTGAAATAAATCTGGCCTTCAGATTCAAGTTGCCTGTAGTATTTAAGTGACTCAGCCTTCCTGCCTGTAATCTGCGTATATAAAGCCAGGTCATGTATAACCTCATAATAATTCTTCTTTATTCTGACAGCATTTTCATAATATTCAATAGCCTTTTCATAGTTGGCCTGGTTATGTTCAATTCCGCCAAGGCAGCTATACAGTATCGAAGAATCACCGTCAAGTTCAAAAGCCCGCATAAAGTACTGTCTTGATTTATCAAAGAAACCTGTGATCAGCAGTTCCCCACCGATATGCCTTAGAAGAGTAGGCATTTCAATCACTCCGTGAGTTAGTGAGGCAGCTTTCTGAAGATTCGTGAGGCTCTTGACTGGATCGTCAAAATCATATAATTCTGCAAGTGCGAAATAAGCTTTCCAGTCATTTGGGTTCAGCTGTATGGCTTTCATGTACTGCGAGTGAGCCAGGTTTGACTTTCCTTCATCATCGTAGCACCAGCCTTTTATCACATAGGCGTCTGATATCTTGTCATCAATGGAAAGGGCTATGTCAGTGAGCATTAAAACGGAGTCAATGACATCCTTCCTGCCAAGATAGTACTTGTAATACCAGTAGACCTCTGCCTGTCCGACTATTGCTTCAGCAAACCGGGGATCATATTCCAGTGCTTTCCTGAATAACTTTTCGGCTCTGAACAGCGAAGGGTTATCGGAGACGTCGGTCCAGAATTTGGAAAGTTCTTCCCTGCCCTTTTGAAAAAAGTCGTAGGCTGTGAGATTTGCTGTTGGAATTTTTTCAATAAGATTTCTCTCCTGCGGCGTTATTGTGCCTTCAAGCTCGGATACGATAGACTGGGCTATTGAACTTTGAAGCTTTATAATATCATCTGTCAAACCTACTTTCTGCTCAAAGAGTTTGCCCCACAGGTGGGTTTCCTTCTTTGCCTTCACCAGCTGAACATTAAGCCTGAATGAATTCCCGAATTTCTGCCCGCTGCCTTCGACTATATAGTTAACGCCAAGCTCCCGGGCAATTTGGGGTATTGTCAAAGATGAGTTTCTGTATTTTTCAACTGAAGTCCTTGAAATGGTCCTTATATCTTTGATTTTCTGAAGACTGCTCAGTATCTCTTCCATAATGCCGTTAATGAAGTAAGTGTTTGTGTCGTTTGGACTGTTGTTTATGAACGGCAGGATAGCTATTGACTTTTCTACATTGCTTACCGGATGGGAGAGGAAGTAAACCGCTGATCCTCCGATAACCAAAATAATAAGAATTGTAAAAAGTATTTTTCCCCGGATAAATTTTCTTTCGGCTCTTTGCAGATGCTTTGTTTCAATCCCGGTGACCTGGGCTTGATGAAGATCTTTTTTCCTGAGAACAGTTATAATGTCCTTTATGGCATTCGCCACCTTATTTATCTGATCGCGATAATATGTTTTATTAAGATTAAATCCCGGATGATCTTCCATTGCCCTCAAAGGCCTGTTGACACCAGCAGACCTGTAAATGAAATCAATGCTCCTGAGCTTTTCACCTGTTTCCTTCTCTATTGTAAATCTGTCATCCGGATCGAGGTCATGAATCCTGACTGCCAGTATCCTGCTGGCAAAATTCCCGTTAGCGAGCTTTACGTTTTTACCTATATTGTCATCATTGACAATACCCCGGCTGAACACGCAAAATTCATTATTCCATGCATATGATTGCGGATCGCAGTAGGTCTGCGAGATGACCGGGATAAAGATGACGCAGTTCAGCTTTTCTGAAAGTGATTTATCAACAGATTGAGTATCGAGTAAGCCATCGAGGGGATTTTCATCAAAATAAACAGTCAGCTTTTCTTTTACAGTAGCTTCGAGTTCTTTTTTTAGGTTTGATACAAACTCCGTAACCCACCCATCGTACCTGTTATCGTTCTGGCGGTAGCTGATAAATATATCATATTTAAAGCCCTCAATTAATGACACATTCACGTTGCACTAAATTAATACCAGGATTGAAACTCTGAACCTGTAAACAATCCTGTCATAATATTTGTTCCTGCATTCGGTATTGCATATATATCATTGGAGATCAGGCAACGCTAACTTTTTCAGCTATTTTGAGTGACTATCGTTTTTTTGTTTAAATTTGATTCTACAAGCCCGCTTGTATGTCAAGTGTGATCGAAGGATACAGTTACGATATATTTATAAGCTACCGGCAAAAGGACAATAAAGGTGACAGGTGGGTAAGTGAGTTTGTGGAAGCTCTCAGGACCGAGCTTGAGTCAACATTCAAGGAGGAGATCAGTGTTTATTTCGATATCAACCCGCACGATGGGTTGCTTGAGACCCATGATGTTGACGAATCTTTGAAGGATAAGCTTAAATGCCTGATTTTCATACCTGTAATTTCAAGAACATACTGCGATCCCAAGTCCTTTGCATGGCAGCATGAATTCCTTAAATTTATTGAACTGGCATCGACCGACAGGTATGGCCTAAAGGTCAGGCTTCACAGCGGCAATGTGGCATCACGGATTCTTCCTGTAAGGATTCACGAACTGGATCCTGAGGATACAAAACTGTGTGAAAATGAAATCGGCGGAGTTCTGAGGGGAGTGGAATTCATATATAAATCTGCCGGGGTGAACCGTCCCCTGAGAAGAGATGAAGACAGTCCGAAGGAAAACCAGGATCACACATTCTACAGGGATCAGATCAACAAAGTTGCGAATGCGGTCCGTGAAATAGTTGAGGGGCTGAAAGGAGATTCCTTTTACGAAAAGAAAGATGCGGTACCAGTCTATCCAGCCGTTGAAAAATTCCAGGTTATCAAACGTTTCAGCCATAAAAATCTGAAAAAAGTCATTTTGGCGCTTATTATCATTACCGGCATTGCTGTGGCCGTTTTCTTCGTCAGCAGGTCAGGAACGTTCAGCCCGGGCAAGACAATCGCTTTTATTCCCCTGAGGATATATGGCGAAGGAACGCTTGTCAATGATGCCAGCAATTTTGCTGAGGCTGTAAATGATAAGCTTCAGTCTGTAAGAAGCCTCTCAAAAGTGTCGGCGGTTTCGATGCTTCAGTATGCCAACACTGAAAAGCCCCTCGATGTTATCAGGAAGGAGCTAAGATCCGATTATTTCATTTCAGGAAATATCAGGCGTGAATCCGGAAAGGTCTTGATATGGGTTGAGCTGAGCGATGCCAGGAAAAATAAATCACTCTGGTCGGAAAGATATGTTTGGAACAAGGCTGCAATTCCGCTCATTACAAAGGAAATCGTATTCAGGGTAGCGGATGCGCTCGATCTCAAGCTAGATGATGAGGAGATGAATGAAATAAAGAGCGAAATTACAGGAGATTCTTCTGCAAGCCTGAATTATATTTCCGCCAACGCCATTGTCAATGATGCGACATTCTATTTCTATTACGGAAATAAGCTGAGGGATTCGATAAGCTTCATTTCGGCAATCCAGTGGTACGACAAGGCGATTGCTTCCGATCCTTCCTTTGCAGAAGCTTACGCCAGGCGCTCTCTTGCAATATCCTGGGGAGTGTATACCAGCCAGGTTGATTCATCGTTTATCGGCCAGTGCATCTCCGATGCGGACAAAGCTCTCTCTTTGAAAAGGAATCTTCCTGAAGGACACATTGCCAAGGGGTTCTATTATTATTATTGCCGCAAGAATGAGATGCAAAAGGCACTGGACCATTTCAGGATCGCCGCTGAGCTGAATAGCGACGACTACCATCCACTGTTCTATATGGCTCTTGTCTTAAGACGCATGGGAGAATGGGATCAATCTATGAACTTAATAAGAAAAGTGATCGGCTTTAATCCGACCGAGGCACTGTTCCTGACCAACATAGGCTTGTCATATCAGTATACGCATAACTATGATTCAGCAATCTTGTTTCATCAGAAAGCCATCGACATTATGCCTGAATGGCCCGATGCATATTTGAACAAACTGAATTGCGCACTCCTCAGGGATGGTAAAACAGATGATGCCTGGTCAATACTGGAAATGGCTAAGGCTAAAACAGATCGCAATCTTGAAACTATGAGCCTTATTCTTTACCTGTTTGATGAGAAATATGCCGATGCATTAAACATCGCGGATTCCCTGCCACAGGAATCAGCTGTGACGGGAGAAAAAAATCTGTACCTCGGAATGATTTATGACGGTCTGAAGCAGGAAAAAATCGCAAAAGTGCATTTTGATTCTGCAGTAGTGAAGTTCAGCCGGTTTGTTTCATCTTACCCCGATAATGCAGGCCTTCGCGTACGCCTTGCAGTCGCATATTCCGGTGCCGGCAATAACAAGAAAGCCCTTGACGAAATAAGAAAGGCTGTCAGGCTCTCGGCAGGCAACGACATGCAAGTCAGCGACATGAAGATCTATTATGCACAGATACTCATAGAATCGGGTGAATACACCGAAGCTTTGAAGGTGATCGATGAACTTCTTCAATCTCCCTCAGAACTCTCAATGCGGTCTCTTCTTACAGATCCTGTGTACCAGAAATTACGTCTTCAGAAAGAATTCAATCAAATCGCCGGAAAATACACTTCAAAATAAGTGCATGAACTTTCAATTAGTAACCAAATTCATGAGCTATGAAAAAGAGAAGCGCAGAAGTTTTAAAAAGCAGTCAATCCATTCCGCCACCTCCGCCGCCCCCCGCCTTTCCGATGCTGGATAAGATGGTCGCCTTGTTGCCGATAATCCAGCAACAGCAGAAAGCCCTGATTGAATTCTATAAGGCTGAAACCAAAAGCTGTGAAAAATTCCTCGGCAAAACAGAACAGATGATGATAAAATTGCCTCTTCCCTGGCCACCTTCTTTTGTGATGATGGACAAGGTAATTGACATGTTGCCGGACATGGTTAAAATGCATAATGAAATTATTGCTTTTAACCAGGCGAGATCGAAAAATGCAATTGCACTGACAGAGAAGCTGGAACTTTCCGGACAAGGGGCAATCAGGAAACCAACTGCCAGGAAATCAGCTGCAGGAAAAAAAGGTAAATAGATCTTGACCGGAGCCGAAGGTGAAAACCTGTGATGTCGTTTTTATAGCCCACGAGGAATATAATAATCTGGGCGTGGGTTATTTATGCTCCCTCCTCAGAAAAGAGGGTTACAGCACAGCTATTCTGGATTGTGAAAAGAGCAGGGACCATATACTCAGAATGCTGAGGCTCCGAAATCCGGTTATTGTCGGATTCTCCATTATCTCTTACGGATATCTGTCACTTTTTAAAGAGCTCGCTGAATTCCTGCGTGAACAAGGCATAACAAGTCATTTTACCGCGGGAGGCCATTATCCAAGCCTGAACCCGGAAGAGCTCTTTGGCCATATTCCGGCTCTTGATTCGATAGTCAGGTTCGAAGGTGAATATGTTATGCTCGATCTTGTCAGGGCTGTAAAATCAGGTGCCGACTGGAAATATATTGATGGCCTGGCATATATTGATAGCGGGGCCTTCATCACCAACCCTTTCCATGCTCTTGTAAAAGATATCGATGAATTTCCCTTTCCGGTCAGGACAAGGCTGCGGAAATTTTTTTATGGTATGCCTGTTGCGACAATCCTGGCCGGACGGGGATGCATGAACAGCTGTACTTTCTGCAATACTTCTGTTTTTTACAGTCTTCCCGGCGGGCCGTTGAAGCGGATCAGGAAGCCCGCAAATGTCGTAGCGGAGATGAAGGATCTGTACAGGACCAGGAAATGCAGCATCTTCATGTTCACGGATGATGATTTCCCTGTGAAACAGGCCTCGTATGAAAGCTGGATCGAAGATTTCTGTTCAGAACTGAAATGGAATAACCTGGAAAACAAACTTTTATGGAAGATATGCTGCAGGCCGGATGAGGTGCAGCCCGATTCATTTTTGCTGATGAAGAAGAATGGGCTCTTTCTTGTTTTCCTGGGTATTGAGGACGGTTGCGATGAAACCCTTAAAATTTTACGCAAAAACACAACAGTATCCCAGATAACTCAGAGTATCCGGCTGCTTAAAAGAATGAAGATAGGCATTGACTATGGGTTCATGCTGTTTCAGCCTTCAACAACCTTTGATTCACTGAATAAAAACCTTGATTTCCTCCGGGAAATGTGCGGTGACGGATACCTTCCGGCAGCTTTCCTTAAGATGATACCGTTATACAGGACAAAGATCGAAAAAGACCTCATTGCCGAGGGCAGATTGAAGAGAGGGCTGGTTCCTGATTATGATTTTTATGAAAATGAGATGAACTGTTATTACGATTTTGTTATGAAATGTTTTTGTGAATGGCAGTCTCATCCATACGGAATGCTCAATATATCAAAATGGTTGCGGAACTATTATCTTCTGTATGCCAGGCTTATAGCTGACGACACCCTGCTGAGAGAAGAGGAAAGCCGGTTCAGAAAAATTGTGAGATCAGGCAATCATTTTATTATTGGAAAAATGAAAGAACTGGCTTCAGTTTTTGAATCGGGTGAATACCATGACAACCCCGGGTTACTGGATGATTTTTTTGAAGATATAACTGCACGGCATGCATATTTCAGGAAAAAGATAAATGAACAATCAGACAAGCTGTTCTACATGACCCTGACCAAAGCTGTCAGGAGCTATTCTATTCCACCTTCACCAGCATCTTCCCCGTATTCTTCCCGGTGAATAACCCGAGAAAAGCCTCAGGAAGCCTGTCAAATCCATCGAGCACGGTAAACGTATATTTTATTTTGCCCTGCTGAAGCCAGTCTGAAAGCTGCGTGAGTCCTTCATTGAATCTGTCAGCATAGTCTCTCACAATAAAGCCTTTGAGCAGCACGCTTCTTGTCAGCAATATTGACAGCATGAAGCTTCCGGCCGGCATCCTTGTAATATTGTATTGTGATATCTGGCCGCACAGGGCAATCCTGGAATGAAATGCCAGGTTCGCAACAACCGACTCTGTAATTTCACCGCCTACATTGTCGAAATAGGCATTCACTCCCTCAGGGCATAACGCCGCAATTTCTTTCCTTATGGATTTTGCTGTTCTGTAATTTATGGTTTCATCAAATCCGAATTCATCCTTTAACAGCCTGCATTTTTCATCACTCCCGGCGATCCCGATCACCCTTGCGCCTGAAATTTTTGCAATCTGGCCGGCTGTGAGGCCGACTGCTCCGGCAGCGCCGGATACGACTATTGTGTCGCCTATCTGAGGCCTGCATATGTCAGTCATTCCGAAATAAGCAGTAAGCCCGGGCATCCCGAGGACACCTAAATAATATTCAGGAGGGAATTTACTGACGTCAATTTTCCTGGCTTTTTTTTCATCCTGGATGAATAAAGTTGCCCATGGAAACATTCCGGTTACCATATCTCCTTCAAGAAAAGTTTTACTTCTGCTCCCGATTACCCTGGCGACTGCTCCTCCCTCCGCAGTTTGTCCCGGCTGCCATGAAGCTGCATATGATTTAGTATCGTTCATTCTTCCCCGCATGTAAGGATCGACAGATATAAACACAGGCTTAAGGAGAAGCTCATTTTCCTTAAGTTCATCAATGCTGGCCTCTTCTTTCCGGAATACATCTGCAGTAGGTACGCCGACAGGCCTTGAATTGAAAATGTAATGAATGCTTTTCATTATTGTCGCTAATAAATGTATACTGGTAATACAATTAATACAGGCTAAAGTAAGAAGGATTTTGATATTTCTGTTTTCTTCAGACCTATCTCAATTGAACATTTCTGAATTTTGCATTGTCTATTTTAGATACTTGCGGTCTGCAATACTGTAAGTTATACTGTTTATCTGGCTGCTTTCGCACATATCTATTTTGTTGGACTAAAATTCTTATGGTATGAAGAAATTTAGAAATGTATTTATTGTTATCCTCGGCGCAGTTATTTTGTCTTCCGGCTGCGCCTCAATGAAAAAATCGACCAAAGGCGCTGCGATTGGAACGGCGGCCGGAGGAGCAATGGGGGCAGTGATAGGCCGGGCATCAGGGAACGCCGGGCTTGGAGCGATAATCGGCGCAACCGTTGGCGGAGCCACTGGTGCTGTCATAGGCAGGCAGATGGACAAACAGGCTGCTGATATCAAAAATACTGTGCCCGATGCCAAGGTCGAAAGGGTAGGAGAAGGGATTGTTGTCGAATTCAGCAGCAATGTGCTTTTCGATTTCGACAAGTCTGATCTCACCGCCAACGCTCAGCCGACACTTAACAAGCTTGTCGATATCCTCGATAAATATCCAGACACAAACATCGAATTGCAGGGGCATACTGACGATACAGGTCCTGAGAAATACAACCAGGCACTTTCGGAGAGGCGTGCGCGTGCCGTTGACAATTACTTGACAAAGAAAGATATTTCCGGCAAACGGATCAACATCAAGGGTTTTGGAGAGAGTATCCCGAAATACGACAACGCAACCGCTGACGGACGTGCAAAGAACAGGAGGGTGGAATTCCTCATCACCGCAAATGAAAAGATGGTGGCAGATGCCCGCAAGCAGGCAGAAGGAAAGTAGTTAACGTTTAAATATCAAGATATTATGAAAACAAAAATATTCATTTTGCTGACCGTACTGTTTGTCTCAGGCTCAATCGTCTCCGCACAGATCCGCCCGGGAGTGCTTGGCGGTGTCAATTTTCAGAATCTTAACGGGAAGAATATCACCGGTGACAAACTCACGAACAGTCTAATCGTAGGATTTCATGCAGGCGTGAATGTACTGATCCCGATAGCTCCTGAGATCAATTTTCAGCCCGGGTTGCTGTTCTCGACAAAAGGGGCCTTGAACAAAGATGCAACCCCTGATCTGAAGTATAAGCTTAATTACCTTGAGCTTCTCCTGAACCTTGTGTACAGGGGGCAGCTCGGGAATAATTTCGTGTTGATCGGATTTGGCCCGTACCTTGGTTATGCGATAAACGGAAATGTGATGGTCGGTGATGAAAAAAGGAATATAGTATTCCAGAATACGGTCTCATCCGGCGATCCGCTTACAACTCCTTACATGAGAAGGTTTGATGCCGGAGCAAATATCTTTGCAGGATACGAGCTTTCCAGCGGGCTGTTCTTTCAGCTTAACACACAGCTTGGTTTGCTGAAGATCAATCCCGAAGACCAAAGGATTACAGGTGATAAATCATCCGTAAAAAATACCGGATACGGATTTTCAGTGGGGTTCAGATTCTGAGTCGGTGGACGACCTCTCCACAACCCCTCCCCTGAAGTGGGAGGGGCTGGATCCACATGGTATTGATTTCATGTGTAGAATTGTCCCCCTCCCCTTCAGCGGGAGGGGATTCAGGGCATAGCCTTGTTTTTTAATTCTCTGCTTCTCTTGCTTTACCGGCCTTGTCCCATTCGGGAACAACTGTCTCAAGAAAGACCTTCTTCTCCGCTCTCAGTTTATCCATATCGAGGCCGATATATTGCTGCGCTTTCGCTTTGGTGCTGATATCAGGATACGGCACCTCCTGGTTATAACCGAGAGAAGCCAGCAGCCTTGCCAGCTTCACCCGTGCATCCTGTGCATAAGTGATGCCACCCGAAATAATCCTTCCTGTTTCAACCGGTGAATGGAAAGAATTGCCGTGCCCCGCCGCTGCAAAATCCCAGCGCCACTGTGCCCTCCTGATGTCCTTTAAGATCTCTGCCATCTGTGCTTCAGTTGCACCCTTGTCCCATGCCGTTTTTGCTTCGACATGGCATCTTACAAGCATGGTCTCCAGCGAGTTCCTGCTTTCAATAAGCTTATCCTGCCTGCTGTAAACATCCCTTAGGAGCTTATCAGTTTCCTCCCGGTGGCACACCTGGCAGGAACCTGAGATATTGTTAAGGGGGCTCTGTATGTGATGATTCGTGAATTTTTGACCGCCCTCGCTAATAAATGGCATATGGCAGTCGGCGCATGAAACACCGCGGGAAGCATGTACGCCTGTAAGGTACATTTCATAATCGGGATGCTGCCCTTTCAGCATGGGAGCCCTGCTGAGCTGGTGTGTCCAGTCACTGAAATCAATGCTGTCATAATACTGCTCCATGTCCTCAAGGGAGGTTCCGTTCTTCCACGGGAAAACAAGATAACTCACACCTTCCTCGATGTGTTTGTTGAAGTAGTATTCAACATGGCACTGGGCACATACGAGGCTTCTCATTTCCTGGTGTGATGCTTTGTTGATATCCATCCCCCTCGCAGCAAACGCCTCTATCAGCGCCGGTCTTGAAATGTGAAGATTCATCGTCTTTGAATCATGGCAGTCTGCGCAGCCGATCGGATTGATTATTTCTGAACCTTTCGTATCCCAGGATCCCTTGTAAAAACCTGTCACACCTGTCTGATTCATCATCCTGGGGACATCAGGGCTCTTGCATGTCCAGCAGGTGTTCGGCTGGGGACTTGGATTGCCGTTTACGGGTGCCCCGGTGCGGAGTATGTTACGGATATCATTTATTGCATTATAGTGGCCCCGGCCCTGCTTGTATTCTTTTGAAAAGGCATATCCTGCCCACAGCACAACCAGTCTCGGTGATTCTTCAAGCATGTCGACCGTCGCGCTGCCGTTATATTTGCTTCTGAACGATGTGTCGGCAGTCTGGATGTAAGTTCCGTACTCTCTCGGAAAATACTCGCCCCATACACTGTTGCGTGGTTCAAATTGTGAAAATTTAAGCTCCGGTGTATAAGCGAAAACAGCTTCAGCCCTTCTTTCAATTATAGATGAGGCAAGCATCCCAAGGAGGAATACAACCCCTGCTGTCGCGAAAAACAATAACCATCCAAGCCATGGTCTTCCTTTGAGTATTTCCTGAATTGATCTCATATAATCTTACTAATTCTGTTTCATCATTTCTTTCAGCCATTCCGGTGTGAGCGATCCGGGAAGGGGGACGCGCGCCCATGGAACACTCGAAATGCTGTTGACCCTGCCATGGGGAGTCTCCCTGTGGCATTCCCAGCATTTTCTTTCTTTCCTGAACATGTCTGTTTCGGAATTATATGCCATGAGCCTTGTATCGTTTATCAATGCGGAATGGCATCGTATGCAGTTTTCATGAACGACTTTCTGACCGGCCTCCCTGATGAAGATCACCTGCGGCTCTTTTCTGAGTGTGAAGATTGTCGCGTGCCTGATACCGTCCTTTGCCTTGAAAAGATATTTGCTGAAAACATTATCGTGCGGAACATGGCAGTCGTTGCAGCTTGTTTTCTCACGGTGGGAGCTGTGCGACCATGTGGTGAACTGAGGGGCCATTATGTGGCAATTGACACATGTCGAAGGATCATCGCCAAGATATGAGGAAGCATTGGAAATATAAAAAGAAAAAAGACCCAGTCCGGTGAAAATTGCAGCTGCCATTATCACCGGAAGTTTCCAATTGTCCGGAGGGGTAAGCTTCTTGACAATATTCATAGTGCAATTTAAATAAAATCCGCCATAAAGGCATTGAAAAAAATCAGTCATGGCAGGAATGTTTAGCAGCGATCATTTTCTGACCTGCTGCATAGTCCATTTTCCAGGCAATTTGTTCGGAGAAACCGGATTTTTTGATTAACTTAATAGTTTGTACGGGGAAGTGGCACGGGGTAATATCCATTCAGGGATGGATATTATAGAAATTCCATTATTTTTAAGAAAATTTAAAACCCTTGAATATGACCGACAAAAAAAACCTGTCAAGACGCAGATTCCTTGGAAGCACTGCTGCAATTGCGGCAGTTTCGATGGTACCTGCAAAACTGATCGGAGCTCCTGTAATTAAGAAGAAGGCAGCCCCCGGAAACGCAAGCTCAAATTTTGGCGGAGTCCAGATAGGCGCTATTACCTACAGCTGGCGTAATATGCCCGCAGGCCTTGAGAACATTGTTAAATATTGTAAAGAATCAGGCATCAGCTCCGTTGAGCTCATGAGTGGTGATCTCGAAGATTTCCTCGGCATTCCCAAAAACCCGATGTCGGGGATGATGCGGCCGCCACAGGCACCCCCCGCACAAGCTCCCCAGGGACAGCCTGCGCAGGCTAACCAGCAGCCGGCACCTCAGCAGCCTCAAAGAAGACCGCAGATGACACCTGAGCAGCAGGAGATGATCAATAAGTACAACCAGGACGTGAAAGCCTGGAGAGCCGGCTTTGATGTTGCAAAAGTGGCTGCAGCGAAGAAGCTGATGGACGATGCCGGAATAAAGGTCCATATTGTCAAATTTTCGCCGGCAAAATGGTCCGATGGGGAAATCGATTATGCATTCAAAGTTGCAAAAGCCATGGGTGCAAAAGGCGTCACTGACGAAATAAGCGAGGATGCCGTGAAAAAGCTTGCCCCTTTTGCTGAAAAGCATGGCATGTATGCAATTTTCCACAACCACATGCAGTTTGGACAGCCCGGTTTCAGCTATGATCCTTTCCTTGCTGTTTCACCTGCCGTTATGATGAACTTCGACATGGGACATTTTTACGGATCCACCGGCATACACCCGAATACTATTCTTGAGAAATATCATGACAGGATATTCAGCGTTCACATCAAGGATAAAACAGGTCCGAAAACCACCCCTGCAAATGCCAACCAGGTGTGGGGACAGGGTGAGACTCCGCTGGCCGATCTGCTCCTTCTGATGAAAGAAAGAAAATGGCAGATCCCTTGTGATATTGAACTGGAATATGAAATCAAACCATGGTCGAACCAGGTTAAGGAGACTGCAACATGCGTGAAATACGCAAGGCAGATCCTGATGTAGAATACAGAGAATAACACCAATACAGGGACATGCCACAGCATGTCCCTGCGTGTTATTATATAATCTGAATTTGATATCATCACTTATTCACCCATCATGAAAACATTCCAAATCTTTTTGATTGCCGTACTGTCAGGCAGCGCTTGTTTTTCAGCATACAGCCAGTCCCCGGAAAAAGGGAAGATCAAAAGCCTGGTTGTTCTTGAGGAGAGAAGCGATGTTCTCGTCAAAAAACCACTGAAAGAATCTGAAACTTATTATGATGAAAAGGGAAATGTCATTGAGGAGATCGAATATAAGCAGGGCAAGGTTGACAAACATTTCCGGTATAAATACGACGAAGAAGGAAACAAGATACTTGAAGAGGACCTGGATCCTTCCGGGAAGCTGAGGGAGTATTCAGAATACAAGATTGAGAATGGCTTAAGGGTTGAGAAGATTGTCTATGACCCGGATAAAAAAATAAAGCTCAGGAAGATCTACCAGTACACCATGTTCGATAAATGAAAAAACTGTTATTCCCGGTGCTGTTACTCCTTCCCCTCATCCTGTCAGGGCAGGGAAATGATTTTGGTATCTGGGCGGGCATCACGGGAAAGCACGAATTCAGCAAAAAGCTTGATGCTGAGCTTTTTCTTTCGACGAGAACAACCGACAATACTTCGGTACTGGATCAGTATTTTGCCGAGGCGGGAATGAATTATAAAATAATCAAATACCTTTCTGCAGGTGGGTCGGTGAGACTTATAAACAAGCTGGAAGATGATGGGAACTACCATTTCAGGCAGAAATTCTATTTTTATCTCAAAGGTGAAGTGCCGGTCGGCAGATTTGATTTTTCAGGCAGGCTGACTTACCAGAGAGCAGTAATGAGCTATGTGGAGGATGAGGGTGATCCCCAGTCTGAAAATTACCTGCGATTCAAGGTGAAAGCCGCTTTTGAAACTAAAATCTCACCTTTGAGCCCGTTCATCTCATTCGAGCCCTTCTTCCCGGTTTTCGACGATACCAAAAACGGCATTGAAAAAACAAGAGCTTCTGCAGGATGCGAACTGAAGATAACCCGCAAAAGCAGTGTTGAAGCAGCCTTTGTTCTTGAAAATTTTACCAGGGAAGGCAAAGCAGGGAAGAATATTTTGTCCCTGGGTTTTCAGCAGGTGTTCTGAGATATTGCACCTTCACACCTGCTGTTTTTACACCTAAATCCCCCAAGGGGGACTTGCCGGCACTGCGGGCCCCCTTGGGGGGTCGGGGTGGACTGAGCAGTGCAACTGAGAGGATGAAAAATACTATCTGATCAGTACCATTTTTCTTGTAAATACATCAGTATGCCCTTTCCTGTCCCTCACAATAAGCTTGCAGAAATAAAGCCCGTTTTCAGCTGGAGAATGATTGTCATTGGTGCCGTGCCATTCAGCTTCATAGGTTCCTCCATCCTTTTCAGAGTCTTCCAGTGTTGAAACCACCTTTCCCGACAAATCGATCACGAGAAGCTGAACATGAGCATTCTCTTTCAGGCTGTAGCGTATCCATGTCGATCCTGTGAACGGGTTGGGATAGTTCTGGTAGAATGTTGCAATATTGCCCTTTTCTCCTGTCTGAAGGACGTAGAGGTCGTCTTCACCGGGGGAGCCGCCTTTTTTCCAGGACTCTCTCCATGATTCCGGCAAGGTCTGATCGGATGCAGGATTGATTTCATTGGGAACGAGAGTTTTTCCTTCTCCGTCTGGTGCTGCAGGCCACCCGTTTGAATCTTCATAAGGTACAATGCACAGTGTATCACCGGATGGTGCGTTAATAAAGACAGTTTCGCTGTTATTGTCCAGGTGGCCGGTGAACTCCCCAAAGGGAAGGAATTCATACCTGTTAAAGAATTCTCTAGTATTTGAAGCAAGCACGAACAGGGCTCCCGGCCCGAGATGTGTTCCTGCAGGAAAGACATATTCTATGGCTCCGCTTACCTGAACACCCCCCATATCAACTGCTGATGCTCCGGTGTTTTTGATTTCGATAAACTCGAACTCCTTGTTTTCGACATTTATCTCATCAAGTGGATGATAATTGATCTCGGTTACCCTGATATTGTTAAGATCCCCGGGGAAAATAAAAAACTCTTCCGATGCAGCACTCCACTCGTTCCCCGATAAAACCCTGGCCCTGATATGCAGGGAGCCGTTCAGGATTAAGGGCTGGTTGTATTGAATTGCACCTGGAGCCAACGAGGGTGTTGAACCCCAGGTTACAGGATCCTTCCCGTTTGTGGTATAATAAATAGCTCCTTCAGCAGACATGGATAAGACATCGTTTATCTTTATCTCACGTGAAGAATAAGGTTGTCCGTTTATGAGAAGAACAGGCGCATTTACAGCTGGAAAAAGGCCCGCGGACCTGAGCTGGTTTATGAATATCTGTGTGCGCTGCGGAAAATAAGTGTTTATGAGGTAATTCTGCTGCGCGATCCAGTTTTCTTTCGTGTAAAGAAAATACGGTCCCGACCCCTGGTATGGATGTACATCACGGCGGTAATCACCCCAGCGTGCTGATTCCGCCAGGATTGCCTTGTCGATCTGATCCGCCCTGAACATCCATCGTTCAGCTGACCGGGCAGGCGTGAGCACCCCGTTATTGAAGCAGTATTTCTGCACCCTGTCGGCAAACAGTGTCCTGAACTGCCTGTTCTGCCTCATTTGCTGAAATATCCTGCTAGGGCATTTATCATTGTTCTCATTGAGCATGTTTGCATTCTGGTCTTCGACCACGTGTTCCGCATCCCAGGAAAAGAAACGGAACCCGCTGCCGGGGTTGACCCTGTTTCTCATCGCCACCCAGTTATGATGGTCCCAGTCAGTATTGCCACCATAAAAATTAAGTATCATGTAGTCTGCCAGGCTCACAGGATCTACCAATGCACTGTATGAAGGGTTCCTCGAGCCATCCGGATTGTTGCCAAGGATCCGCTGGTATGCGGCATCCCCAGACAAACCTGCATTTGCCATTGTAATGGCTGAATTCCATTCTGAAACATATCCGTCGACAGCTTCTGCATAATCTTTTATAACATCGTATTCACCGGCACTGCCACCGAGATATGTTTCTGCAAAATCACTGTCAAGCCTTTCCGATGGATTATATATCCCCCAGTAAAGGCCGTTTATGAAAAGATGAGCGTAATTGCCGTGGCTTGCCGGATGACCCATGGCAAGCTGTGTGTCTTTTGTCCACCGGTCCCTGATATACTGAGCCCTGAGCCTTTCACTGTGAAGCCAGTGTGTCCAGGTGTTGCCAAAACCTGCCCTCAGGACAAGATTATTGTGCTCCCCCGCTGCATTGTCGCCGAAAATGGGCATATTCAGCTTCGACGGACCATATTCATCTTTGAAGGTGAGAAGAAATGAATGCTTCGGTGTTTTCTCGGGTCGCCTGCTTTCCCCGCCATGGATCTGGATCCCGCAATCTGCCTGGAAAGAAACTGTTCCGGAAGCATCGAAATACTCGAATGAAACCGGCCGTTCCCATCCGTCACCCGTGCTGCCTGCAGTGCCGGTGTACATGTAAATGCCGCCGGTCTGCGGATTTGCCACAGGTGAGAAAAGATTATTGCTGTTTGTCACCAGCGATACAACAGGCAGGTCTTTGAGCGCTTCCTTCACCGATGCAGCGAAATTTGGATCAGCCATCATCTGAGGGTCCATTTCATAATCAGCGGGAGCGTCGCCCGAAATGCTGAGGAACTTACCCCAGGTCGAAGGATAACCCTGGGGATTCGCCGGCTGGTGAATTATATCTTCCGGAAACAGGTAAGTTGCCGTGCTTACCCTGCCTGCACTCTGACCATTTTTTACATATACTGCCCTGATAACCGATGTTTTTGAAACAATGAAGGGCCCGGTATATAAAATCCCGGTTGAAGCGGAAGGTGAGCTGCCGTCAGTGCTGTAATACACTTCCATGCCTGCCTGGGCGGAAACAGAAAGTATGAATGGAGAGTCATAAAAACCATGATTACGGCTAAGCACAGGCGGGGATGGAATGATGCCGGCGGATTGGTTATTCCCTGCACCCGGTGTGGGAAGGGTGAAGCTGATGAAACTTCCGTCCGAAAAACCATAAGATACGTCAGCCTGCTGCAATGGAAAAGGATTGAATTCTGTCACAGCCTTCCCGGATGGATTATACAGCGCCAGGTATTCGCCGTCTCCGCTGAGCCTGAAATTTGTATGAAGCTCTCCGGCCTTGCGGTCCTTGCCTGACGCAAATACAACCAGGTAGCAGTCTTTTTTGAGTGTCATATCAGGAAAAATCCATAACCGGGGTTTGTTCCTGTCGTCTGTAAGCGACCAGTTCTGCAGGTCGATATCTTCACTGGAAGGGTTATAAATCTCAATCCAGTCGGAATGGTCACCGTCTTCGTCGGTCAGCCCTGCAGCATTAAGCGCAAGAAACTCATTTAAGCGGATTGTTTCAGACTGTGAAGATCCAGGATCAGTATCAAATGCCAGGATGATGAGTATGATAATAAAAGGATATTGATGTTTCCTGACCTGCATTTCCCGGCGATCCATTAATCAATACCAATATTAATAAAATTCCAGGATGACTATTCAGAAATCCTATCCATTTTTTAAGGCATTCTGTCGGTAAAATATTCCTCTGCTTCTATTAAATTTTTTTCCAGGGATGGCCCGGGCATATTTTTATGACAAATTCTTAATGAGTCATGAAAAAGCCGGTCTTTATACTGGCAGGAATTTTCCTTCTTTCTGCAATTTGCAAAGGAATTTATCTGACAGCCCCACAGGATACTGCATGGACACTCGAGAAGTGTATCCGATATGCCCTGGAAAAGAATATCCGGGTGCGTAAAAGCATTCTCTCGAATCAGACTGATGAGCTGTATGCTGAACAGGCGAAAGCACAGCGTTTCCCATCTCTCGGTGCTTCCGTCAATCAGAATTTTGACTGGAGCAGGAGCTCAGCTTCTTCATCGCCAGGGCTGAACGGATCAAGTGCATCTAATTATTCAATTAATTCAGGAGTTACCTTATTCAATTATTCAAGGATTAACAATCTGATCAAACAGGCTCAACTCGGTATCGAGAACGGGATCTATTCACTTGAGACAACGAAGGAGTCGATCAGCCTTAGCATACTCAATGCATATTTGCAGGTCCTTTATGCCCAGGAGCAGGTAAAGAACAGCCGCAGGCAAATCGAGTCGACAGAAAGCCAGTTGAATCTTGCAGGAGAAAGGCTGGCCCTCAAGGGTATATCACAGGCTGACTATGCACAGGTCAAATCACAGGTTGCAAGCGAGAAGCTCACACTGACAAATTCACAAAGCCAGCTGGCAATTGCAAAAGTCAATCTTATGCAGCTGATGGAGCTTCCTGTCACCACTGATTTCGAAATTGCCCAACCGGTAATTGCTGAAAACATAAATCAAAACCGTATTCCTGATGTAAAAGACGTTTATGCGAAAGCTCTTGCAATCAAGCCGCAGGTCAAAAATGCGGAAATAAGCAAGGAAATAGCAGCACTTGATGAGAATATAGCAAAAGCCGGGTATTATCCCGTGCTTTCTGCAAGTGCGGTCATCGGATCGTCATACTCGAGCCTTCAGCCGGATTCATACTTCAACCAGGTAAATGATGGCATAAGGCCAGGTTTGGGTTTGTCGCTGTCTGTACCAATATATCAGAGAAAGCAGGTTAAAACGAATGTGGCAGTTTCAAAGCTCAATTACCAGGATGCAAGTCTCAATGAACTGGATACAAGAAACCAATTGAGGAAGAATATTGAGCAGGCATGCCAGGACGTAGTCTCGGCCCAGGCTGAATATGAAGCAAGCACGGAGAAATACAACGCTGCAAATGAATCTTCCATGCTTTCGGATGAGAAATTCAGGCAGGGACTTATAAATTCCGTCGATTATCTTATCCAGAAAACGAACCTGATTGCAGCTGAAAGCCAGCTTCTTAAATCCAGGTACAACCTGATATTCAGCTATAATATAATGGACTTTTATATGGGTGTACCCTTCAAATTGTAAGCAAAGGGCAAAGGGCATGTGCGATGGAATTCCCCTCCCTGGTGGGGGCAGGGGTGGGTAAAAAGAAGACTGAAGACGGAAGAATAGATAATATCTGGCGAAAACAGAAAATGAATTCAAAACATCAAGAAAATGAAACGAAAAACAATAATAACAATCGCAGTTGTGGCCGGTGCGGTTGTTGTAATACTGGCCTTAAGGCCGTTCGGCAACAAGGAAGCTGAGGTTACCTTTGAAACAGCGAAGGTGGAAAAAGGATACATCAGCAATGCAGTCACTGCTACCGGCACCATTCAGGCAATAAAGACAGTTAAAGTCGGGACACAGGTATCCGGGATACTTGAAGGTGTTTACGTGGATTTCAACGATCTGGTAAAAAAAGGGCAGCTTCTTGCCAGGCTCGACGAAACATCCCTGAAAGCACAGGTCGATCAGAGCCAGGCACAGGTCGATCAGGCTGAAGCCCAGCTAAATTATAATGAATCGACTTATGAACGTATGAAAGCACTGTATGAGAAAAGTCTTATCTCACAGGCTGATTTTGATCAGGCTGTATTCAATTACAAGAACTCAAAAGCAGCCGTCATCGATTCAAAATCGAACCTTGCCCGGTCGAAGGTAAACCTCGGTTATGCTACCATCACTTCTCCGATTGACGGAGTGGTGCTTAACAGGGCAGTCGAAGCCGGACAGACCGTTGCTGCAAGCTTCAATACACCTGAATTGTTCACCATTGTCAACGATCTGACACAGATGGAAGTACAGACCAGCGTGGATGAAGCAGACATCGGAAAGGTGAAGCAGGGGCAGCGGGTTGAGTTCTCAGTCGACGCTTACCCTGATATGAAGTTTGAGGGCTCCGTTTCGGAAGTCAGGCTACAACCCGTAACAACGAATAATGTAGTAACATACAATGTTATCCTTCGCGCTCCGAATCCTGACAAGAAGCTGATGCCGGGGATGACTGCAAGTGCAACAATATACGTCGAGGAAAAGGATAATGTGCTGCTCCTCACATCCAAAGCAACCAGATTTGCTCAAAAAATGAACACAGAAGGATCCGCTTCGGCTTATGGCCAGGTTGCGCGAATAGATAGCAACGATACAAAAGCCAGGACGGTCTGGATGAAGAATGATAAAATCGGGATCCGCAGGAACAGGATCACTGTTGGCATAGATAACGGGACCAGTGTTGAAGTACTGACCGGACTGAAGGAAGGGGATGAAGTGATAATCTCGATGACGGGTGGCTCTGAAAAGCACACGCAAAGGAACGATGTGACCCGCAGGCCAATGATGGGCCCGGGCGCGGGAGGATGAAAGGTGAAAAAATGAACGAATAGATTGTTAGCCATGAAAGACAATGCGATAATAGAGATCAGGAACCTCAAAAAAGATTACCACGTCGGCGAAGTGACCGTGCACGCGCTCAGGGGTGTCGAGCTGAAGATCTGCGAAGGGGAATTTGTAGCGATAATGGGCGCGAGCGGATCGGGAAAGTCCACGATGCTCAATATACTGGGTTGCCTCGACAAACCGACCTCGGGTGATTACTTCCTCGACGGCATAAGCATGAATACGATGAATAAGGATGAGCTTGCCAGGTTGAGGAATAAAAAGCTCGGTTTTGTTTTTCAGTCATACAACCTTCTTGCGAGGACAACGGCACTCGAAAATGTGGAGCTTCCTCTTTTTTACAATTCCGGGGTGAGGACACAGGAACGTAAGAAAGCAGCCATGTCTGCTCTTGAATCAGTCGGATTATCAGACAGGATGGACCACATGCCGAACCAGCTTTCAGGAGGGCAGCAGCAGAGGGTTGCCATTGCCCGGTCCCTGGTGAACGATCCCGTATTGATACTTGCCGATGAACCGACAGGTAATCTTGATACCCGGACATCAGTCGAGATCATGGAGCTGTTCCAGGTGCTGAATGCCAAAGGCAGAACAATAGTGTTTGTGACGCATGAGCCTGATATAGCCAGGTTTGCTTCCCGAAACGTGATCTTTCGCGATGGAAAGATCGTTCGCGAATTCCGGGTAACTGAAAGATCGGATGCGAGGCAGATCCTTAAGACATTGCCTGCTGAGCCTGTAGAGGAACTTGAAGACATTTAAAATTTGTAAGAATGAACTACTCTAATTTATTCAGGATAGCCCTGAGAGCGCTGATAAGGAACAAGCTTCGTGCAATCCTCACAATGTTAGGGATCGTGATCGGGGTGGCTTCGGTTATAGCGATGCTTGCAATCGGCGAAGGATCAAAGCAGAGTATAAGATCCGAAATGTCTTCGATGGGAACAAACATGCTTATTGTGATGCCTTACATTCAGCGCAGCAGCGGAGGGATCACCCTCAACTTTTCGACTCCGGAAGTGCTTAAATACAACGATGTGGTTGCAATGCGCAATGAATCAGTGAATCTTGCATCTGTTTCACCAGTCGTGAACGTCAACGTACCGGTGATCTATGGAAACGAAAACACACCTACGACTATTTATGGTGTTAGTGAAGAATACCTTACAATACGTAAGCTGGGAATAAAAAGCGGGAGGATATTCAATTCAAATGAAACGAGGGCCATGGCGAAAGTTTGCCTCCTTGGGCAGACTGTCGCTAAAAACCTGTTTGGGGAAGGAGCTGATCCTGTCGGTATGAATATTCGGATAAAAAATATTCCTTTCCAGGTTATCGGAGTCCTCACGGAAAAAGGAGAGAGCGGGATGGGAATGGATCAGGATGACCTCATCCTTGCGCCCTATACGACCGTTCAGCGAAGGATCGCTGCCATCGAATACCTCAATACGATATATGCTTCGGCAAAATCGGAAGAAAAGAGCGTTGACGCAATCGCCGAGATTGAGGAAATACTCAGGAGAACCCATAAGCTGCGCGATTCCGAAGAAAGCGATTTCAGGATCATGTCACAGTCTGAACTGATCGACCGAGTATCATCGATAACCAGTATAATGACCTACCTTCTGGGTGCGATCGCGGGAATATCATTGCTGGTCGGGGGAATAGGAATCATGAATATCATGTTCGTTTCAGTCACTGAGCGCACACGCGAAATAGGGTTGAGGATGTCGATAGGCGGCAGGGGAACAGATATCCTGAGACAGTTTCTGGTTGAATCGATGCTGCTGAGCCTTCTCGGAGGCGCAACAGGTGTTTTATTCGGCTACCTCATTGCAAAAGTTGCGGGTACCCTGATGAGCAGCTCCGTGGTCATAACTACACAATCGGTGATCCTTGCTTTCGTTGTTTGTTTTGTTATAGGGGTTTTCTTCGGATGGTACCCTGCAAAAAAGGCTTCCAACCTGAACCCTATCGATGCACTGAGGTATGAATGAAGAAGATAAAAGACAAAAAGTAATAAGTAAAAGTTTTAACTTTAGGTTTAATTAGCTGATCATGCAAAAGGAGAAGAAAGAGCTGGTGATCAGGGTAGTTTTGCACATCCTCGTTTGGGGAGTGCTGTTGGGCCTGCCATTCTATTCGGCCAGGAGAATCAGTCCTGATAATGACTTCCTGCTGATCTTCTTTTCTTTTACACTGATCAGCGCACTGATCTTTTATTCAAATTACCTGATTCTCGTTCCGAGGTTGTTTTTTCAAAAGAGCAGGCTCAGCTATTACATTTCAGCAATTGCCCTTGTGGTATTTTTTTATTTCGTATCTGATTTCACAAGCACTGAGGTTTTTGGATATATCCAGAGAAAGAATGCTGAAACGGCAAGCATGCTGCAGGATGAGAGAAGGGAAATGAGTCCTCCGAGGAGCGGTCCTCCTCCCGGCAACAGCATAATGGGTATCAGGTTCCCGCCAGGCAAAGCACATTTGATGGGGTATGCCTCGTCATCCGTTTTTATGGTTTTTCTGTCACTGGGATTAAAGGTCCTTGAACGCCAGACGAGGATCGAAAAGATGCAGGAAGAGATGGAAAAAGCAAAACTCAATACAGAGCTGGCATTCCTCAAGAACCAGATAAGCCCTCATTTCTTCTTCAATACGCTCAATAATATTTATTCGCTTATCGGAATAAATGCAGAAGATTCACAAAGGGCAGTGCTGAAGCTTTCGAAGCTCATGCGGTACCTTCTTTACGAATCCGAGCAGGGCAATGTTATGCTGGGCAACGAGATCGAATTCATGAAGAACTATATAGATCTGATGAGGCTCAGGATGAATGAAAGGATCAGTCTGAATGTGGAATTCCCGTCGGGATATGAAGATGTAAGCATTCCTCCCCTGTTATTCATACCGTTTATCGAAAATGCATTCAAGCACGGGATCTCAAACAGGGGTAAGTCATTCATAAACATTTCACTTAATTTATCAAAACAGGGCCTTGAGTTTGCCTGTTCAAACAGCAATGCGAACAGAGAGAAAGCAGACAAAAGGCCGGGAATAGGACTTGAAAACGTAACTAAAAGGCTGAACCTGTTGTTTCCAGGGAAGCATGACCTGAGAATAAACAGGAATAAGGAGACTTTTGAAGTCATTCTGAAGGTAAATTTATCGTAATGGTAATAAATACGATCGCTGTCGATGATGAGCCGCTCGCACTTGGCCTTGTTTCGGGATATATTGAAAAAACCCCGGGATTGAAGCTTTCGGGCCGATTCGATAACCCGCTTGATGCAGCTGCATTCCTTTCCTCGAACCTGGTCGACCTGGTCTTTATCGATATCCAGATGCCTGATCTGACGGGGATCGAGTTTACCAGGTCAATGGAAAAAGGGCCAAAAGTTATTTTCACAACTGCATTTGAAAAATATGCACTTGAGGGATACAGGCTAGAGATTGTTGATTACCTGATGAAGCCATTCAGTTACGACGAATTCCTTGCTGCGGTTAATAAGGCCAGAAAGCTGATAAGCCTCGAGCGGCAAGCGACGTCAAACGTCGAGGCAGACAACCGGTTCCTGTTCTTAAAATCAGATTATAAGATCAGGAGAATAAACTTCAATGATATACTCTACATCGAGGGACTTAAGGATTATGTAAAGGTTTTCATTCAGAACAATCCGAAGCCTGTTCTTTCACTTACATCTCTGAAGCTTCTCGAAACAAAGCTTCCTTCTGAAAGGTTCATGCGCGTTCACAGGTCATTTATCGTTAATCTGGAGAAGATTGAAACAATAGACAGGAGCAGGATCGTGTTCGGGAAAGAATATATTCCTGTGGGTGACCAGTACAAGGAAAAATTCCAGGATTTCCTGGATAAGAATTTCTTATAGACAGGTAGGGACAAGGCATGCACCCTGGTAATTATAAAAATAATCAATTCACTATGATCGTCCCCTTCATTTCCGGATGCAGGGTACAATGGAAATTGTAGACGCCTGTGACAGGAAATTCCCTGGAATAAGATTTTCCGATCTTCAGCGTTCCGCTGTCAAAAGTATTATTGTCAGCCGTAACTGTGTGGTCAGTATAATCTTTATTTATAAAAGTTACTGTCGTGCCGGCTCTCACTGAAAGCGTCGTTGGAATGAATGCCATGCCCTGGATCCAGATTTCATTGCCGTGCGGAGAACCTGAATTGAAACCTGTTATTGAATCCAGCTGCGGATCTAATTTCTGACAGGAAGATAGAAGGGCCAGGACAAGTGTGAAAAACAAAACATGATAAATTTTCATTGCAGTGATCTGTATAGTAGACCAACATTATCTGCATCAGGAAGTTCATCGCATGAAATTAAACAATCATTAAAAGTAAGTTAATTGTAAACAGTATCAGCTGTTGTTTGTTTCTCAGAAAAACAAACTTCCGACAGGTCAATGAGAATACTACTGTCTGTTATTTTATTAACAGTATCGATTTTAATTTCATGCAAGAAAAATCCCGCAGGCGCTCCCCGTGGAGATATGCCGAGGGATTATCCGGTTATGACCGTTCAGCCTGAAACAGTTACAATTCACGAGGATTTCCCTGCTACAATTGAGGGTCAGCAGGTAATAGAGATACGTCCAATGATCAGCGGTTATATCGACAGGATCTTCGTGAATGAAGGAGATCATGTTAAAAAAGGACAATTGCTGTTCAAAATCAGGAACCCGATGTATGAACAGCAGGTTATCACCGCAAAGGCAAGCATC
>DATGWQ010000119.1:0-2350 GCA_035299385.1 Bacteroidales bacterium
AAAAAAATGTCCTGGTCAGGAACTTTTGTAAGGAGATACACAGTATTACTGATTGTAATGCTTTCCTTTCCTGAAGTATATAGCACCCACAACAAAGCTTTTCCCATTACTGGTCTTAACAAACCCATATATGCCAATTTATCTTATCAGGCTGGCGGACCTGACTGGTCAGTTGAAACAGCAAATATGATAATTAATACCAGGTCAGCGCAAATGAACTGGGATTATACAGTCGGATTATTGCTTGAAGGAGTCCTGCGTGTTTACAAACGCACGCATGATCAACGCTATCTGAATTTCATAAGTGAGTGGGCACAATACCATATTGCTGCAGACGGAACTATTAATGAAAATGCAAACAGCCTTGACAATATTATGCCCGGCTTTACAATCCTGCATTTATACCGTGAAACAGGTATAGAAAGATTCAGATTAGCTGCAGAAAAATTACGGGACAGGTTCGACACTTATCCCAGGACACCGGATGGAGGGTTCTGGCATATGACCAATCTTGAAGGGGAACTATGGCTCGACGGCTTGTATATGGGAATGCCGTTCCTGACAACATATGGCCAGATGATCGGGGATGCAAATTATGCTTATTCAGAAGCAATAAAACAATTCAAATTGCACATTGATTATCTGATGAATGATGAAACGGGCTTGTTGCTGCATGCGTTTGATTATGACGGATCCGCCTCATGGGCTTTACCGCCGTATAAAAGGTCACCATATGCCTGGGGCCGGGCCATTGGTTGGGTAATGATGGGCCTGACCGAAATTCTTGATATCATCCCCTCTGATTTTCCGCAAAGAGGTGACATAGTCGAACAATACATTTCTGTATTGAAATCATTGGCTTCGTACCAGGATCCTACAACAGGCTTATGGTATCAGGTTGTGGACTACCCTGATGACCCGGACAACTGGCTGGAAACATCCTGCAGCATGATGTTTGTCTTTTCGATGCAGAGAGCCATTCAAAGAGGGTTCCTGGATGAATCATATCAAAGCAACGTAAACCTGGGTTATAATGGCATTCTGACAAAGATCAGTGAGAATGCATCGAAAATGGTTTATCTGACAGATATCTGTGCCGGTACAGCGGTATCGGCTGATATTCAGTACTACTTCAACAGGTCAAGAAATACAAATGACAATCATGGCCTTGGTACCTTTTTAATTATGAATGAACTGGTCAGATATAATAACCTGCCCTGGCTGGGTTCAGGCCGATCTTTATCTGTATCACCTTCAAAACTCACTGTAAATTCAGTTGCAGGTTCAACCGGGAGCTTCAATGTTACCTCCAACACAAGCTGGACCGTGACAGATGATGCATCCTGGCTCAGCCTCTCAGCAGCATCCGGAACAGGCAACGGAACACTTGCTGTTACAGCTTCAGCTGCCAACACCTCAACTGGAACAAGAACCGCCAATGTTACTTTTTCAGCAGCAGGAGTATCTTCAGTTACGGTAGTCGTGACACAATCAGGAGTAGGTCCTGCTTTATCCGTTACCCCGGCCGGCATCACAATAGCTTCAGCATCAGGCTCGGCAGGGACCTTCAATGTTACCTCAAACACAAGCTGGACCGTAACAGATGATGCATCCTGGCTCAGCCTCTCAGCAGCGTCCGGAACCGGCAATGGAACCCTTGCTGTTACAGCTTCAACTGCCAACACCTCAACGGAAACAAGAAGCGCCAATGTCACCTTTTCAGCGGCAGGAGTATCTTCAGTTATTGTAGTAGTGACACAATCAGGAGTAGTTCCTGCTTTATCCGTTACCCCGGCCGGCATCACCGTGGCCTCAGCATCAGGCTCGGCAGGGACCTTCAATGTTACCTCAAACACAAGCTGGACCGTGGCGGATGATGCATCCTGGCTCAGCCTCTCAGCAGCATCCGGAACCGGCAATGGAACACTTGCTGTTACAGCTTCAGCTGCCAACACTTCAACAGAAACAAGAACCGCCAATGTTACTTTTTCAGCAGCAGGAGTAACTTCAGTTACCGCAACAGTGACACAATCAGGTGCAGATCCCGCCTTATCTGTTGCCCCGGCCAGCATCACGGTAGCCTCAGCATCAGGCTCGGCAGGGAGCTTCAATGTTACCTCAAACACAAGCTGGACCGTGACAGATGATGCATCCTGGCTCAGCCTCTCAGCATCATCCGGGACCGGTAATGGAACACTTGCTGTTACAGCTTCAACTGCCAACACCTCAACTGGAACAAGAACCGCCAATGTTAATTTTTCAGCGGCAGGCGTTTCTTCAGTTACTGTTGTCGTGACACAATCAGGAGTAGTTCCTGCTTTATCCGTTACCCCGGCCGGCATCACCGTGG
>DATGWQ010000120.1:0-55310 GCA_035299385.1 Bacteroidales bacterium
CCAAAAAGCCTCATGAGGATAAATGTCATGAGCACGCCGATCGGAAGCAGGCCTGCAACGATGAGGGAAGCGCGAAGATTCAGCACCAGCACAATGATGACGATGATACTGATAAGGATCTCATGGGACAGTGCAAATTCAAGGGTGCCAATCGTTTCCCGGATGAGGCCCGTACGATCGTAAAATGGGACTATTGTAACCTTCGAGACAGAACCATCGGGAAGTGTTTTCTGTGGCAGTCCTGCTTCAATTTCCTTAATCTTATCCTTTACATTATTAATAACATCAAGGGGATTTGAACCATACCTGGCCACAACGACAGCCCCCACAGCTTCCGAACCCGATTTGTCGAGCCCGCCCCTGCGTGGAGCCGGACCAAATCCAACTTTTGAGACATCTTTTATCCTGACCGGAACATTATTCCTGACTGCAACAACCGAAAGCTCGAGATCCTGAAGGTTCTTGATATATCCAAGACCCCTTATTATATACTCAACATTATTAAGCTCGATTGTTTCGGCACCTATATCGAGATTGCTGTTCTGCACTGCTTTCATGACGTCCATTACCGAAACATTGAATGCCTTCAGTGCATTCGGATCGATATCGACCTGGTATTCCTTCACGAAGCCACCGACTGACGCCACTTCGGAGACACCTTCGGCAGCCGAAAGGCTGTACTTTACATAAAAATCCTGGATTGTCTTCAGCTCCTGGGGGTCCCAGCCTCCTTTGGGTTTTCCCGTTACAGGGTCCCTTCCTTCGAGCGTGTACCAGAATATCTGGCCAAGGGCAGTAGCATCGGGACCGAGTGAAGGCTGAACTCCTTCAGGCAGTGTACCCGAAGGAAGTGAATTAAGCTTTTCGAGTATCCTGGACCTGCTCCAGTAGAACTCGATATTGTCTTTAAAGATTATATATATAAAGGACATACCGAACATTGAAGTGCTCCGGATCGTCTGAACACCGGGTATACCAAGAAGGGCTGTTGTCAAAGGATAAGATATCTGGTCCTGGATGTCTTTTGGTGAACGACCCATCCATTCAGTGGCTACGATCTGCTGATTTTCACCTATATCGGGAATGGCATCAACAGGAACAGGATCCCTGGGAAAAAAGCCTGTATTTATATTAAATGGCATCGTCACAATCCCCAACCCGATAAAAGCAATCAGGAATATAAATGTGATCAGCCTGTTTTCAAGAAAAAATTTTACTAATCTGTTAAACATTTGTTCTGAAATATATTTTTCAAAAAGAAGTTTACTTTATTCCTGTTACACAATACTTAAACAAAGATTGTGGCAAAACAGAAAATTCCCGGCAAAGATTTTTGCCAGTAAGATGATCAACAGATTAATCAAATAAGGAAAACACAAAGGACCTCGCACTCAGCTCTAACCAGACCGTGCGATCCGGGTGGCAGCTGCCTGAATTCAGGAGTAGCGGGTATTACATTGATTAGTGATAAAATTTCTGTGGGGAGATCAATATGCTGAATTGTTTTATTCCCAAAATCTACCTGAGGTGTATAAACGTAATCTGTACTGAAAGTACATGTGGTAATCTCGTTAACACACATGAGATTCGAAAAACGGGCATCTTTGCTTTCACCTTTTTGACGGTTCATGCCGCAGTCTGCATTCTTTCCCGTAATCGAAAACCTGGAAGCAATAAAGTTACCCTGGCAAAAATGGGCAGAGTAGCGTACTGTCAGTCCGGAAAGCAGAACAACTATTATGAACAGTATGGTGAAAACCTTTTTCATCCGTATGCAAAAATAGAAAATACCTCGTTATACTTCGATGAAAGTGTTGAAAATCACTTACTCATACCATTTACAAAGAAAAAGTTTTGATTTTTTCCTATTTCCTGTCGTAATGGCAGCAGCCCGGCAAAGCTTCATACACTTTGTCGTCGGCTTTGTACTTACCTGCGTCGTGGCCCACTGCAGCTACCTTTTTGGCGACGGCATCGGTGCCGGTCTTCGAAGGATCGTATGAAACAGTAAGCAGCTTTGTTTTTGAATCCCATGAAGCAGCTGAGACACCTTCAGTTTTAGCTGCTTTCTCGATGCGTGTTTTGCACATGCCGCAGTTACCGGCAACATTTATTGTTTCGGTCTTTGCCTTTGTATCAGATTTCTTGTTTGACTGAGCCTGTGCGCTGAAGCTGAACACAGCGGCAAGCACAACTGCAAAGAATAATTTCAATGTTTTCATAATAAAGGATTAATATGCATATAATTTATGCGTGTGCTAAATAAATATCAAAATACTTCATTTCCAAACCCGGGTGTTAAACATCACAGATTCGATTACAAATATCATACCAGCCATTCAACAAAACATTACCCCGTGATGTTTAATTTTTATGAAATTTAAAATAACAGGGCCATGACTCATGAAGAATTCAGGGACAGCATTGAAGCCTGCTACAAATGTGCGACAGATTGCCTTCAATGCGCGAATTCATGTCTCGATGAGCATGATGTGAACGATATGAGATATGCGATGATTGCGCGTATGAATGTGAAAAGCATTCAAAGCATATGGATCACTTCCGCATCTGTGCCGAATCGTGCCGGAGATGCGCTGAAGCGTGCAGGTCAAATGTCAAAATCAACGTTATAAGCTGATAAAGGAGGAAAAAAGTATGAAAAAATTTTTGTTTCAGTTTGCGATACTGTTGTTCCTGATTCCGTTTTCACTTGTAAATGCCCAGGAGAACAAGTCGGTTCAGAAAGAAAACAGGCAATCGGGAATGGGAATGCCGTCGGACATTCAGAGCTGCATGCATCAGATAGCTGCGGACAGCACAATGAGAATGGAGATGGTGAGCAGGATGATGGACAATATGAAAGGCGATTCAGCTGCAATGCGCCAGTTCTGCAGGAAGATCATGGGCAACTCCGAGATGCACAGGGCAATGATGCAGATGATGCAGAACATGGAAATGAATGATTCGGGCGGCATGGGTGGAATGATGAAGCATGACGTCACCGACGACATAAAGCATAAAAACAGGGATACGGTCCTGTATCAGCAGCACTGATCAGGATGGGTTGTATCTTGCCCCGGTGAGTATTTTCTGAATGTCGGTTTCATTCATCAGCTCCCCGAGCTTTATTCCGGGATTTTTCATCATGTACGATTCAACGATCCTGAACCCGGTCCAGACTGCCGCCCTGCCTGGTGATTCACTGGTAAAGAAAGATGTGAAAGGAGCTTCACCGGTGAGTTTTCTGATCAAAAACTGATCGGTATTGTAGATCATATTGTGCTCAACCAGGTATTGCCACATTTTGAGTTCATTGTTCCCGCAGAATTTCATCTGCTCCGGGGTGAATCCGAAAATTATTTCATCGGGAAGTTCAGGGAGCATGCATTTTTCAAAATACTTCAGCTTGCCGTAATGGATCATTTCCGAGATCAGGTTATCGGAGGCATACCCTGTCGAATCAAAGGTCCATTCCGAAGCGGCCCAGCCGTACATGCAGTCAGGCACGACATAATCAGGAGTCATCCTTGCATACATGTATTTATAAATGCCCAGTTCCGGATAATACCTGCAATCCGCACCAAGATACCTGTCGAGACTTACAGCGAGGACAGAATCGCCGGTAATGATGCTGTTGTTGAAACCTGTAATGCATGTATAAAACCTGGGTACGTACCGGCCGGGAAAGTAATGGAGATAATGCCTGAAAGCGTCTTCCAGGTTTCGCCGGATCGCATCCACATCCGGGAATACTTTCATGGTATAGTCATATACTTCATTGTTCTGCCTGTCGGTGCAGAACCTCACCAGGAAATCGCCGAAAGCGGGATCATCGACATTGCCGGTGTTTATAACATAGCTGAAAAGCTGGAGGAAGGTGCCATATTTTTTCCTCAGGGCAGGAACGGCGTTGGCCAGCTCAGACGGATCGGGGGTGAAAAGGTCTTTCTCGAGCCGCATGGGCTCTATGCTGACCTTTGCCGCTGAGGCATTTATCCTGTAATGATTCTTCCTGCATGATGAAAAAGGAAGAATCAAAAACAGAAGAAGGACCGTAATAATTCTCATTTTCATACCTCGATAGTTTTATCTCAACGTTTGTCTTCTTGTTATTCTGGATTTGAGGTCAGCCCCAACCTCTCCCAAAAACAGCTTCAGGATCATTCAAAATTAATATTTTGTGTGAACACTATCCTGAGGGCCACACTAACTTGTTCAATTATTATTTGTTAATTTTGCATAACGGGAAAAAATGAATAATATGCAAATTCAACCGGCCTTTGGGAAACGGATTGCAACGACTGCACTGGTGGCAACAATGTCGCTCTGTGCGTTTGCTCAGGATGATGAAGGCAGAATCAGTTTCGGACTTCATTTCGATCCTGTTGTGGCATGGTTCAGGTCCGATGTGAATCAGACCATAAACAAGGGTGCCCGTCCGGGTTTCAATATAGGATTGACATTCGACAGGTATTTCACCAGCAATTACGCTTTTTCAACAGGAATAAACATCATCAGCGCCGGCGGCCGGCTGCTTTCGACTGACACCCTGCTGATGCAGTACAATAACTTTACTGAGGTAGTGAATCCAGGAGTTCCTGTTGTGTATAAAATTCAATATTTATCAATTCCCGTCGGACTGAAGCTTCAGACAAATGAGATCGGGTATGTTAAGGTATTTACAAACATCGGCCTTGATCCGAAATTCGTGATCGGGGGAAAGAACGACATTCCGCAGCTTGATATTAAAAATGAAAGCGCCGGTAAAGAATTGAAAAAGATCAATATCGGATGGCACATAACGGGTGGGATCGAATATTCCCTTGGCGGCAGCACCTCGTTGCAGGTCGGATTGAATTATGAGAATAATTTTCTTGATATCACCAAAGATAACGGCAAACAACCCAGGGACAAGGTCACACACAAGATGCTGGGCTTGAGGCTGGGACTTAACTTTTGAACCATGAGAATTTCCGTTGCCCAGCTTAACTACAAAATAGGCGACTTTGAAAAGAACAAAAACCTTATCTGCCATGCAATCAGGCAGGCAAAAAGCGAAAATGCCGATCTTATAGTTTTTTCAGAATTATGTATACCGGGTTATCCTCCGCTCGACCTGCTGGACCGGTATGATTTCATTACCAGATGCAGCCGCACAGTCGATGAAATAGCAGCAGAATGCAAAGGCATTGCAGCCATAGTGGGATCACCCACACTGAATAGTAATTCAAGCGGAAAAAAACTGTACAACTCAGCCCTTCTGCTTTCAGAGGGAAAGGTCATATTTACCGAACACAAGTCTTTGTTGCCGACTTATGACATATTTGATGAGTACAGGTACTTCGAGCCTGAAAGAAAATTTTCCGTTTTCGGGTTCAAAGGGCTGAAGCTTGCTGTGACGATATGCGAAGATCTTTGGGATGAGCAGCCCTTCGACAATGAATTTGAAAAATCGAGGTTGTATACAATTTCACCCGGAGACGAGCTTTCGAAACATAAACCAGACGTACTGATAAATATTTCAGCATCGCCTTTCTCATATTCGAAGATTGAATCCAAGGAAAATATTTTCAGGTCGAAAGCCATTAAATACAGATTGCCTGTAATAATGGTTAACCAGGTCGGTGCGAATACGGAGCTGATATTCGAGGGAGCTTCACATATCTTCAACAGCAGGGGCGAGATAGTCGACAGGCTGCCCTTTTTTGAAGAATGCATAAGGACATACGATCTTCAAAAAATAATTTCAGTTGAACCTTTACAGCAAAAAGTTCCTCATACCGTTCAGCTGATGCATGATGCACTTGTTACCGGTGTTCGTGACTATTTCGGCAAGACAGGTTTCAGGAAGGCCATACTCGGGTTGTCCGGCGGAATTGACTCAGCTCTTGTGCTTTGTATTGGTGCGGAGGCCCTCGGAAAGGAGAATATGCATACCTTGCTTATGCCGTCGCGTTACTCGTCGGATCATTCTGTCAATGATGCAGTGAAGCTTGCCGATAACCTTGGTGTAGGATATGATATCATCAGCATCGAGAAGCCTTTTACGGCTTTTGAATCGGTGCTCGGTCCTGTTTTCAGGGATCTTCCCGCAGATGTAACAGAGGAAAACATCCAGGCAAGGACCAGGGCCGTGTTGCTGATGGCATACTCGAACAAATTCGGGCATATACTTCTTAACACCTCAAACAAGAGCGAAGCTGCCGTCGGCTACGGAACACTTTACGGTGACATGGCAGGCGGGTTGTCCGTGATCGGCGACGTTTACAAGACCGATATTTACAGGATAGCACAATATATCAACCGCACCTCGGAGATCATACCGTGGAATATCATCACGAAACTGCCGTCGGCAGAGCTTCATCCCAACCAGCTTGATTCGGACTCATTGCCGCTTTATGACACACTCGACAAAATACTGTATAAATACATCGAGCTCCAGAAAAATGCGGAGGCTATTATTGATGAAGGTGCCGACAGCGCGACAGTCCACCGGGTAATCCGGATGATCAACATGAACGAATACAAGCGCTACCAGGCGCCGCCGGTATTAAGGATATCATCAAAAGCCTTCGGTGCAGGAAGGAGAATGCCGCTGGTGGCGAAATACTGAGATACACAAACTTACCCCTTTGGTTCCGGCGTTGCATGCAACGTCTGAACGGTAGGATGCATCGTTTGTCATATGCTCCGATAAAAGAATTACGTAATTAATTCCGTAATTAATTACGTAATTCTTTATTCCCTGACAAACACCCTCTTCACCCTTCTCGGTATCGAAGTCAGTATCTCGTAAGGAATCGTTTCACAAAGACCCGCCAGCTCGTCAATGGTAATGTTTTCCCCGAATATTTCGGCTTCGTCGCCCGCCTCAACACTGGCACCTGTAACATCTATCATGCACGAATCCATGCTAACGTTTCCGATTACAGGAAACCTGGAGCCTTTAATATACAGGCTTCCCCTGCTGTTCCCCAGCTTTCTCCTGAACCCGTCGGCATAACCTACCGGAACGATTGCGATCATCATGTCTGATGCGGCGATGTATGCGCATCCGTATCCGACTGCCTCTCCTGCACTGATCTTCTTTACCTGTGAAACATGCGTCCTGAAGCATCCCGTCGTCCTGAGTGACAAGCCTTCCCTGTAACCTGACCCGTACATCCCTATTCCGGGCCGAACCATTTCGAACTGGTACTGCGGGAAACGAACAATCCCTGCTGAATTCAAAAGATGGCGGAGGAAAGGATACCCTGTTGCTTCATTGATTTTTTGGGATGCATCAGCAAAAATTTTTGCCTGTTTATGAGTGAAATTATCCAGCCGCGGATCCTCGCTTGCAGCAAGATGAGAAAAGACCGAGATTATTTTGACAATTTCCGTCGACCTGATTTTTTCGCACAACTGCGGAATGTCTTCCGGCATGAAACCCAAACGGTGCATTCCCGAATCGATCTTGATATGCACGGGATAGTTGATGAGCCCGTGGCGGGAAGCAACCGAGACAAACCTGTCAAATGATTCAAAACTGAATATCTCAGGTTCCAGGGAATGCCTTATCATCAGGTCGAGAGCGGCGGGATCGGGATTTACAACCATAATCGGAAGAGACACGCCTGCAGTTCTCAGCTCGACTCCTTCATCCGCGTATGCAACAGCCAGGTAGCTGGCACGCTGATATTCAAGCATTGCGGCAATTTCAGAAGGCCCGTTGCCATACGCAAATGCCTTTACCATTGCCATTATCCTTGTTTCAGGCTTTATGAACCTGCGGAATTCATTAAGGTTGTGGGCGATGGCATCGAGGTTCACTTCCAGTACAGTCTGATGGATCTGCTCCTCAAGCAGATGTGCAATCCTTTCAAACTCGTATATCCTTGCACCCTTAAGAAGTATCATTTCATTCCTGAAATCGCCCTGGCTGAAATTATTTATGAATTCGTCAGTTGTCTCGAAGAACCTGCATGAGCTGTCGAAAAGCTCCCTGTTCCCTGCAAGTGCCTTGCCAATGCCTGTAAACCTGTGAATTCCTGCTTTCTTCACAAGATCCGCAACTTCCCCGTACAGCTCGGATTCATCTCTTCCGCTTTGTACAAAATCGGAAAGAATAAGTGAAGCTTTCCTGCCTTTATGTGATTTGAGGAACTCAACTGCCATATGAAGCGATCCCGGATCGGAGTTGTAATAATCCTCGATGAGCCTGCAGTTGTTGATGCCGTTCTTCATCTCCATCCTCATGGCAACGGAGACAAGCTTTTCAAGTCCTCTGCGAATATCTTCCGGACGGGTGCCTGTAGCAAGGCATGCAGCCGCGACAGTAACAGCATTTTCGACTGATGCCCTGTCAGAGAAAGGAATCATAAATTGATGAGTTTCGTTTTTGAAGACCAGGCTCAAAGATGTTCCGTTCCCCTTTTCAACATTCTTTGTTACATGGATACGTGCATCTTTTTTCTCTGCCGACCAGCCAAAAAGGTCTTTGGAGCCCAGGACAGGGTCGTTCGAAATAAGATTGTCAATGAGAATATCATCCTTGCAGTAGACTATTGACCGTGCATTCCTGAAAAGCTTCAGCTTCTCTGATGCTTTTGTCCTGTTGTCCGGAAAATTCTCGCTGTGTGCTTCACCAATATTAGTAAACACACCTATATCGGGATCTATTATCTTTTGAAGCTTATCCATCTCGCCCGGCATGGATATCCCGGCTTCAAATACAGCCATGCTGTACTTATCGTCGAGCTTTAATACGGAAAGGGGAACTCCGATCTGGGAGTTATAGCTTTTTGGACTTCTTATTACCGGCCGGGAAATGCCGAGGACGTCTGCAAGCCATTCCTTTACTATGGTTTTTCCTGCACTTCCGGTCACGGCAATAACGGGGGCTTTAAATCCCTGCCTTACAAATGCTCCCAGCTTCTGAAGGGCGGTTATACTGTTCCCTGTAAGAATGAAGGCCGCATCTGAGTACTCTTTTATTTCAGGAATGAGCCTTTCCACAACAAAAACCCTGATGCCTTTCTCGTAGAGGTTAATTATGAACTGGTGGCCGTCATGGTTCTTGCCCCTTATTGCAAAGAATGCAAGACCTTCAGAGTACGTAACCTGGCGGCTGTCCGTGAAAACCTCGTTAACAGGAAGCTCCTGCGATCCGTACAATTTGCCCCCGGTAACAGAAGCGAGGTCAGCTGTCAGTATCTTCATGATTCTTCATTGCTTCATTATAACACTGCCTGCACAACGGTTCGTAAATATTCTTTTCACCAAGGAGTACAACACTTTCCTCGGCGGATTTCCTGTATGAAAACTGGGCAAGGTTGCCGCAGCGCACACATATCGCATGCACCTTCGTGATGAAATCGGCAATAGCCAGGAGATCCGGCACCGGGCCGAAAGGCTTACCCAGGAAATCCATGTCGAGACCGGCTACTATGACCCTTATACCATCATTGGCGAGCTTTCTGCAGACATCCACAAGGGACTTATCGAAAAACTGGGCTTCATCGATTCCGATAACATCAACCTTACCGGCGAGCAGAAGTATCGAGGAGGCGTTATCGACAGGCATCGAGACAATCGATTTTTCATCATGAGAGACGACATGGATAGCCGAATACCTCTTGTCGATCGCCGGTTTGAAGATCTCAACTTTCAGCCCTGCAAAACGCGCCCGCCTCAGCCTGCGGATAAGCTCTTCTGTTTTCCCGGAGAACATCGATCCGGTTATAACCTCCAGGGTTCCCCGCTTCGACGCCGTATTATATGAATTTTCAAGGAAGTCCATCAGTAATTTTGATTCCGGGGAAACTTATACTTAATTTTGCAAAATAAGGAAATTGGTTTGTTATATTAATATCAAATCATATGGATTTCAATGCAACCATTGATTTAATTATAAGGGAGCTCGAGGAAGCCCGCGAAATCATTGATGATCTGAAAAAATCTCCCGGCTCTCCCCTGATCCAGATCGAGCTTGCAAAATCCAAATGCAGGAATGCTGCCGAGGCAATCGCGATGCTGAAACAGATTCATGAATCACAAATTCATCACGAGTCACCTGCTCCCCAGGCCGAAAAGAAAGCCGAACACAAGCAAAGCCCCGCTGAGCACGATAAAAAGCATGATCATCCCGAGCCTGCCATCGATGAAAATGCAATTGCGGAGCAGAAGCCTGAAAAGCCTTTTGTCGCTCCGATTATTGCCGACACATTCAGTCACCTGGCAAACAGGTTCAATGAACAGGTTGGCGAAAACCAGGGAGATGAATTTTCCTATACGCACGGAAGGCATTATGAAAAACTTTCGGAAGCGATCGGCATCAACGACAGGTTTTACTACATCAGGGAGATATTTGATGGCAAAAGGGAAGTTTACAATGAAGCAGTTGCAAGGCTTGAAAAGGCGCAAAATATGAAAGAAGCCAGGGAAATTATTGCGGATTATAAAACAGAAAGGACTTCAAATGAAGCCGTGAAACAGCTTCTCGACCTGACAAAAAGAAACTTCGGAATGCATGAGTAAGCTGTACATTGTCCCGACGCCTGTCGGAAACCTGAAAGATATAACTTTAAGAGCGCTGGAAATACTGCAAAGCGTTGATGTCGTTCTCGCCGAGGATACAAGGCAGACCAAAAAGCTGTTCGATCATTACAACATTCACACCCAGCTTCGTTCTCATCATGCATTCAATGAACACAAAACAGTCGATGCGGTCTGCGATGCAATAAAGTCAGGCCAGACAACTGCTCTTGTTTCCGATGCAGGCACCCCGGGAATATCAGATCCGGGATTTCTCCTGGTGAGGACTTGTGTCGAAAAAGGCGTACCAGTTGAAACATTACCCGGACCGACGGCTTTTGTACCCGCTCTTGTCAGCTCGGGCATACCATGTGACCGGTTCTGCTTTGAAGGCTTCCTGCCTCCGAAAAAAGGACGCAGCAGCAAGCTTGCAGCGCTAGCATCAGAGAAAAGGACGATGGTGTTCTATGAATCACCATACCGGCTTGTGAAAAGCATCCAGGAATTCGCCAGTGTTTTCGGACCCGATAGACATGCATGCGTGAGCAGGGAGATAAGCAAGATCCATGAAGAGAACACGAGGGGGACCCTCGCTGAGATTCTTGAATATTACCGTAATAAAACACCCAAAGGCGAAATCGTCATAATCGTTGCCGGGAAAAAGGAAGAATAAGTCCTATGAAAAACACTCTCGCATTTATACTCTTTGTCCTTTTCCCGGTAATTCCGATGCACGCGCAAACCCTTAAAGGCAGGATCACAAACCAGAATGGTGAAGCTGTGCCTTACGCCACGGTATACATCAGCGAGTTGCGGCAGGGAACAACAACAAATGCTAAGGGCGATTACGAGATAAAGCTTGATGAAGGGTCGTATAAATTCAGCTTCCAGAGCCTTGGCTATGAGCCTGTGGAAGAACAGATCGCACTTCAGAAGAATCAAACCGTAGTAAAAAACATCAGCCTCCCGCTTCAATATTACCAGATACCTGAAGTAAGGATCACTGCATCCGGCGAAGATCCGGCCTATATAATCATGAGGAAAGTAATCGGGATGGCCCCTTATTATCTCAATAATGTAAAATATTATAAGGCTGAAGTTTACCTTAAGGGGAACCTGGTGATCAATAAAATTCCGAAGATCCTGGCGAAGCAAATGACGGTTCAGCAGGGAAAAGACGGAAAAGAGGTCAGACTTAAGCCCGGGGACTCCTTCTTTATGGAGTCGTACAATGAGATTGAATTCACCGCGCCTGACAAGTATTTTCAAAAAGTCATTTCGATAAACAGCACTTTTCCATCGGAAGGAAACGAGATCTCCCCGATGGAATTCATCCAGGCAAGCTTCTACCAGCCGGAGATTGCAGACATGGCCATTTCTCCCCTTGCGCCTTCAGCATTCAGCCATTACAGGTTCAGGTATATCGGCATGTCAACACAGGGCAGGTATACCATTAACAAGATCCAGGTCATACCGAAGCGAAAGAGCCAGCAATTGTTTGAAGGAACGATATTCATTATCGAAGACCTGTGGTGCCTTCACAGTGTCGATCTCACAAACGAAAATCTGGCAGGGAAGGTAAGGGTAAGACAACTGTATGTTCCGGTCCAGGATGACATATGGATGCCGGTGAGCCACACATTCGACATCAACATCTCGATTGTAGGTGTCAAAGCTGATGCAAGTTATGGCAGCTCGGTAAAATACCTTGACGTAAAGCCCAACCTGGCGCTTAAAAAACCGGAGACTATCACGACAAATGTATCATCGATAACTCAGAATCAGCAGGATACAACAAAAAAGACAAAGACGGAGGAACAGATCAGTAAGATCCTGAGTAAAGACGAGATCAACAACCGGGATATGGCTAAGCTGTCGAAGCTTATGGATAAGAAATCAAAGGAAAGCATGAAGGACAGCTCCCGGGCGACGCTTGAAGTCAGGGAAAACACCAGGCATGAAATTGCCAAAGATGCCAACAAAAAAGACAGTGCATACTGGGCAGGAGTGCGTCCGATCCCATTATCCGACGCAGAGCTCAGGGCAATCACCACAAGCGACAGTGTGAAATCGCGAAATGAATTAAGAGTCAGGGAAACCCGGAAAGACACTTCTGCCGTCGCCAGGGCACCGGAGAAGAAACCGCACAAGTTTCTGAATACCTTAAAATATATAGGAACAGGTTACACCTGGCATGATTCTACTGGTTACAGGGCAGGTTTCGGCGGACTGGCTGACCTCAAGAATTTCACCTTCAACACTGTCGACGGCTTTGTTTACGGGGTGGATTTCAACCTGGGAAAGACCTGGAAAAACAGGAATATTTCAATCATTCCGCAGCTTAAATATGCGTTCGGGAGGGACCAGCTGATCTGGCGCGTGAATTCGTTCTACAGGTTCTCTGATAAAAGGTTTAACCAGATCTATGCAAGAGCAGGACAGGCGAGTGTCGATTTCAATACCGGGGGCGGAATAAACCTTTTCCTGAACAGCAGCTTTTCGCTTCTGCTCAGGAGAAACAACCTGAAGCTTTATGAATCAGGGTATTTTATACTCGGCTATATGAGTGATATAAAGCCGGGTCTCAGGATTGATCTCTCCGGCACTTACGAGGACAGGGGAATGCTCGGCAACTCGACAAATTTCTCATTTTTCAAATCATCAAGAGTATATACTGAAAATGCTCCCCTGAATGAATTCCTGTCCCCCGGAGCATACCCGTTATATGCAATAAGGAACATGAGGCATGCTGCCTTCATGACTGTTTTGACCTGGACCCCTTTCCAGAGGTACAGGGTTGCAGGTGAAAGAAAGATACCGATGGGATCAGACTGGCCGACGTTCACATTTACCTGGAGGCATGGCATAAATGAATTCAGTGAATTGCCAGACCCCGTAAAACAATATGACATGCTGCGGTTTGAAGCTGCACGAAGGACTGAGATCGGGGCTTTCAGCGAATTCAAATGGAGGGTTCGGACAGGAGGTTTCCTGAATAAAAGATACGTAACATTTTATGATTTTTACCACGTAAACTCACAGCCGCTTCCGGTGCTGCTGAACAGCTATGAGGACGCATTCATGCTGCCGGCTTTTTATTCAATGGCCACCCCTGAGTTTTTCGTGCAGGGGCACACAAAATACACCACCCCATATCTGGCTGTCAAGTATCTCCCGTTCATCTCAAACACCCTGATGAGGGAGAATATAAGTCTTTCTTACATGGGTTCGGCAGCGCACAAGCACTATACAGAGCTGGGCTACAGCATAAGCGAGATCTTTCTTTTGGCAGAGTTCGGGGTTTATGTAGGGTTTGAAAATTTCAGTTACAAGAGTGCCGGTGTGTCGCTTACACTTAAGCTTAATTAGAAAAACAAAACGCAAAGTACGCAAAGTTAAAGACGCAAAGAACGCAGAATATTAATTTAAATTTATCTTGCTTCTGCGTCCTTAGCGAATTTCTTTGCGCTCTTTGCGTTAAATTTTTGGATTATGCGAATGGCGGTTCGTCTCCGAAATCCTGTTCGTCATCGAACGATGTGCCTGCATTTCTGAGGTTATCGTGGTTCATCCTGGAGCCGAGAGTTATGCTCTGTGCACCCATCACCTCAATGCCGTCTGTTTCGAACTCATCGATATCCACAAACTGGGCTCTTTCTTCCCTGAATCGCAGCTTTACGTCATCGACGGGACCATTACGGTTCTTCGCAAGTATGATCTCGGCTATGCCTTTTGTGGGTGAGCCGTCTTCAAAGGCCGGAATTCCGAATTTCTCCTGGCGGTGAATGAATACTACCATATCGGCATCCTGCTCTATTGCACCGGATTCACGAAGGTCGGAAAGCTGGGGGCGCTTGGTTCCTCCCCTCATCTCCACCGACCTGTTAAGCTGCGAAAGCGCAAGGATGGGCACGTTGAGCTCTTTGGCAATGCTCTTCAAGGATCTCGATATGGTGCTGACCTCCTGTTCGCGGCTCCCGGCATTATCGGGACCGGACATCAGCTGAAGGTAGTCGACGATCACAACGTCGAGCTTGTGCTGTGCCATGAGCCTGCGGCATTTAGCCCTCAGCTCGAATATGGAGATTGCTGGTGTGTCATCGATGAATATGGGAGCCTGTACAAGTTTTTTGATCCTTGAATCGAGCTGTTTCCATTCCTCCTCGTTAAGACGCCCGTTCTTGATCTTGTCACCCGGGATTTCTGTTTCAGCCACTATGAGCCTGTTCACCAGCTGTATAGAGGACATCTCACATGAAAAGATTGCCACATACCTGCCATGATCGACAGCCATGTTCCTGGCCATGGAAAGGGCAAAAGCCGTTTTACCCATGGAAGGACGGGCAGCGATTATAACCAGCTCCGATTTCTGCCATCCCGAGGTAAGCCTGTCAAGCTTGGTGAAGCCGGATGGTGTTCCCACGAGCGCATCTTCCCTTTTTCCGGCTTCTTCGATTTCCCTAATGGCATCCTTGATGACGATGTTGATCGGCGCGATTTCCCTTTTGATGTTTCCTTCGGCGATCTGGAAGAGGGCATTTTCTGAATAATCGAGAAGTTCGGTGACATCATAGGTGTCGTCGAATGATCTTGTTTGTATTTCCGTTGAGACCCTGATCAGCTCACGCTGAATATATTTTTGCTGGACTATACGTGCATGGAAATCGGAGTTAGCTGCTGATACGACCTTTGAGGTAAGTTGTGTAAGGTAAACCGGGCCACCGGCTTCATCAAGCTCCTGGTGCGCCCTCAGCTCTTCGGTTACAGTATACAGATCGATCGGTTTCTCCCGTATATTAAGGTCGGAAACTGCCTTGAAGATCTTCTGATGAGCAGGCTTGTAAAAACTCTCCGGTTTAAGAATATCGAGAATATTTATAGCAGCTTCCTTCTCGAGCATTATGGCTCCAAGAACAGCTTCCTCCATGTCGAGAGCCTGCGGCGGCACTTTTCCCAGGTCGGGGATCGATGCTATGGTCGGGGCTGTATTACTTCTCTGTCTGGCCATTTATATCTTCCTGATTTATAATTCATTTATTCCTGAAACAAAAATGTATCTGCTGTTTTCAAAGGTAAATAATAGCATTAGTTACATCCGGCAAAGTACATCTATTATTACAAACAAGATCATGTTAAGAACTTGTTGAAAAGCTAATAAAGGATTTGATAATGATTAATCCGTTGCTTATGGTATTTTTACACCAAACCGCTTCAGATGATCGTTTTCCCTGATGCAAAGATCAATATCGGTTTAAGGATAACCGAACGGCGAAGTGACGGGTATCACAATATTGAAACTGTTTTTTATCCGGTGAAGCTTTATGATGCGCTTGAATTTGTACCCGGCAATAAAAGCGAAGATTCTCTTACTGAAACCGGCTTTGTGACCGGCGCGGCGGGCACTGACAACCTGGTGATCAAAGCAGCGATGAAATTACGGGAGGTCAGGAATTACCCTTTCCTGAAGATCCACCTTCATAAAGGCATTCCATCAGGGGCAGGACTGGGTGGAGGTTCATCCGATGCTGCCTGCCTGTTGAAGGCAGTCAACAGAAACTTTTCGCTCGGGGTCCCTGAAAACCAGCTGAAGACCATATCGCTGCAGCTCGGCAGCGACTGTCCTTTCTTCATTGAAAACACTCCCTCCTTTGCAACGGGAAGGGGAGAAATCCTCCAGCCCGCAGGTAATTTCCTTTCAGGTAATTACCTCGTACTTCTGAACCCGGGGGTACACATAAGCACCAGGGAAGCATACTCTTCATGCAAGCCAGAAAAACCGACAGATTCACTTTCTGATCTTATAAAGAAACCTGTAGCTGAATGGAAGGACAGTGTCGTAAATGATTTTGAGGAATTTGCAGTCGCCAAACACCCCGTTATAGGCCAGCTTAAGAAAGCCCTTTATGATTGCGGTGCCCTGTTCGCCCTCATGTCGGGAAGCGGCTCCAGCGTTTTCGGGATCTTTGGAAGTATGCCTGAGATTCCGGAGCAGCTGAAAAAGTACGTTATTTTTGAAGGAGAGATGCGGTAAACGGTATTCGGTATTCGGTATTCGGTAATCAGTAAAACAACCGAATACTGATTACCGTTTACCGATTACCTTCTTTCTAATTCAGAGTAATCAAAATGTCACCTTTCCCTACTTTCGCTCCTTTAGCAACTTCAATGGAATTTACTGTTCCTGAGGCATTTGATTTGATCCGGTTTTTCATCTTCATCGATTCGAGGATCATCACATCTTCGCCCTTTGTAACTTTGCTGCCCGGCGAGACAAGGATCTCGAGGACAGTTCCGGGTATATAGCTTGAAATGATGTTCGGATCGGCCGGAACATATTTTTTTCTTTTTTCATACTTGCTGCTTATCCTTGTCCTGTAAAGGCTCGAATCGATATTCAGTACGCCAAGGTTTTTATCATTGCTCATAGTTTCAGCCTTTTATGGATCAGAATGGAGGTAAACCGTGTTTTTTGGGAGGCATCTGGACATTCTTGTGCTCAGAAACTTCAAGGGAATGCAGGAGGAATTTCCTTGTTTCCGCAGGTTCGATAACTGCGTCGATGTAACCTTTGGAAGCGGCAACAAAAGGATTGGCAAACTTTGCCTTGTACTCTTCCACTTTCTGCTTCCTCATCTGGTCAGGGTCGGCTGCCGTGGTTATCTCTTTTCTGAAAATAATATTGGCTGCTCCTTCCGGTCCCATAACAGCGATCTCGGCGGTTGGCCATGCGAATACAAAATCGGCCCTCAGGTGCCTCGAGCTCATCGCGATATAGCCGCCGCCGTAAGCTTTGCGGATGATCACTGTAAGCTTTGGAACGGTTGCCTCGCTGTAGGCATACAGGATTTTTGCACCATGACGGATAACGCCTGCATGTTCCTGGTCTACTCCGGGAAGATAACCGGGCAGGTCTACAAAAGTTATGATCGGTATATTGAAAGCATCGCAGTACCTTATAAACCTGGCAGCCTTATCGGAGGAATCAACATCGAGGACCCCGGCCATTTCCAGGGGCTGATTGGCTACAAATCCTGCCGTCCTCCCTCCCATCCTTCCGAAACCGATGACAATGTTCTTTGCGTATCCTTCCATAATCTCGAAGAATTCAGATTTATCGGCAACTGAACGGATCACGTCTTTCACATCATATGGGAGTGTCGGATCTTCCGGAACTATCTTGTTTATGTCGTACTGATTCCCGGGCTCTGCCGCTTCAATCTGCCTGGCCCTGCTTTCGTTGTTCCTTGGAATAAGTGAGATGAGCTTCTTGATCTGTTCAAAGCATTCTTCCTCGCTGAGTGCAAAAAAATGAGCATTGCCTGTCACCTCGCTGTGTACCCTGGCTCCGCCTAGATCTTCCATCGAGATCTCCTCGCCGAGCACGGTCTTGATGACCTCGGGCCCGGTAATGAACATCTTCGAAATATTATTGACGACAAAAACAAAATCCGTGAGAGCCGGTGAATAGACGGCGCCACCTGCACACGGTCCGAGGATTACCGATATCTGAGGTATCACACCGCTCGAGATGGTATTCCTGAAGAATATTTCGCCATAGCCTGCGAGTGAATTGACGCCTTCCTGTATCCTGGCACCTCCCGAATCGTTTATTCCGATAAGCGGCATCCTCATTTTGAGGGCATGATCCATGATCTTGGTGATCTTCCGGGAGTGCATTATGCCGAGTGAGCCTCCCGCAACCGTAAAGTCCTGTGCGAAAATTGCCACCGGTGATCCGGAGATCGTCCCAGTTCCGATTACAACGCCATCGCTTGGAAGTGATTTTTTGTCCATGTCGAAATCGCGGGCATCATGCTCCACAAAAAGATCATATTCATTGAAGGAACCCTTGTCCAGAAGGGCATTTATCCTCTCCCTTGCTGTCCATTTGCCCATCGATTTTTGCTTTTCGATGGCCTGCTCACCTCCTCCAAGGAGTATCTTTTTGCGTTTTTCGTTCAACTCATGGATTTTCCTGTTCATGACCTCTGGTATTAATTTCAGGATTCAAAAAAGGACACAATTTTTACAAAATACTATGATTTATATTAGCTATTTGGGAGCAAGCTTATATAAAACAAGTGCAATGGAAGCAAAAATGATGTTGGGTATCCACATTGCCAGCATCGGCCCGAGGTCTCCTTTCAGGCTGAATTGTGAAGAGAATTGCAGGAACAGTATGTAGGAGAAGCTCAGCGCAAGCCCGATTCCGATGTTCATTCCCAGGCCTCCCCTGATCTTCCTCGATGAAAGCGACACACCTATAAGTGTGAGTATAAAAACGGCAAAAGGATTGGCAAACCTCCTGTGTTTTTCAATTAGGAACAGCTTAAGCTCATCTGAACCCTGTATCTTAAGAAGACCGATGTAATCATTAAGTTCCCTGTAGGTCATCGTGCCGACGAAGCCCGGATCCCTTGAGAGATCGACCGGCCGTATCGTAAGCGCCGTGTCTATCCTGTCCCCCTTTGTGATCACTTCCTCATTGCCTTTAATTTCCCTTATAAAATAATTGAGTGCAGTCCATTTCTTGATCGTAGTATCATAAACGACGGAATACGCGGAGAGCTTGGAAACGAGCTTCCCGTTATCGTCGAATTTGTCAATTGTAAAATTCTGCCCTCTCATGGCAAGGGGATTGTAGGTTCCCATAAAGATGAACACATTTCTCGATTCCATCCTGTGTATGTTCTCGACAGGGATCCTCCTGTTGGAAGGCCTGTAATATACATCCTCGAAGTTCATTCTCTTCAGGTTCGACTGCGGAATTACAAAGTTTGTCAGGGTGAAGGAGAATGATGCGATCACAACAGCCGAAAGAAAATAAGGCCACATCATTCTCCTGAAGCTCATGCCGCTGTTCAGGATGGCGATGATCTCGGTGTTTATAGCCATCTTGGATGTAAAGAAAATTACCGCGATGAATACGAAAAGGGGAGAAAAAAGTGTTGCGAAATAAGGTATGAAATTCATGTAATAATCAAAGACAATGGCCTTTACAGGTGCCTGTCTTTCCATGAAGTTATCGATCTTTTCGGCAAAATCGAATACAACCGCTATCGTGAGTATGAGAATAAGGGAGAAGAAAAAGGTTCCAAGGAACTTTCTTATGATGTACCAGTCGATAAGCTTTATTTTCAGGAGCGCTAAAGTCTCTCTGAAAGTTTTTTTACCATCGCGGTTTTCCATTTTTCGAATTCGCCTTCGATTATTTTTCTCCGTGCTTCAGCAACAAGTTTCAAATAAAATGCCAGGTTATGAATGCTCGCAATCTGAGCTCCCAGATGCTCTCCCGAAATGACAAGATGCCTGAGGTATGCTTTTGAGAACCTGGTGCTCACTTCAGAAGGTCCGGAAGGGTCAATCGGACCGAGATCGTCAGCCCACTTCTGATTCCTTATATTAATCACACCTTCGCTGGTGAAAAGCATGCCGTTCCTTCCGTTCCTTGTCGGCATCACGCAGTCGAACATGTCAATGCCCCTGCTTATAGCTTCGAGCAGGTTTGCAGGGGTCCCGACACCCATAAGATAACGGGGCTTATCGTCGGGAAGAATCTCATTTACAACCTCAATAATGCGGTACATGTCTTCTGCAGGCTCGCCGACGGAAAGCCCGCCTATGGCATTTCCCTCCATGCCGCATGAAGCCACTTTCTCTGCGGATATCCTGCGAAGATCATCGAATGTACTCCCCTGTACAATCGGGAAAAGGAACTGCTCCGATCCGTAGAAAGGCTCTGTGTTCCTGAATCTGCCAATCGCACGGTCGAGCCAGTGATGCGTGAGGCTGAGGGATTTTTTTGCGTATTTGTATTCACATGGCCATGGCGTGCATTCATCGAACGCCATCATTATGTCAGCTCCGATGGCTCTCTGTATATCCACAGTGTTCTCGGGAGTGAAAATATGTTTTGATCCGTCAATATGCGATTTAAATACGGCGCCCTCATCTGTAAGCTTCCTGTTGTCTGAAAGCGAAAACACCTGGTACCCGCCGCTGTCGGTCAGGATGGGCCTGTTCCACGACATGAACCGGTGAAGGCCTCCTGCCTTCCGGATTATTCCGGTGCCCGGCCGCAGGTATAAATGATAGGTATTCCCGAGTATTATTTTAGCGTCTATGTCATCTTCAAGATCGCTCTGAAGAATCCCCTTAACCGTACCGCCGGTGCCGACAGGCATGAAGATCGGAGTCGGAATGCTTCCGTGACCGGTGATTATTGTACCGGCACGAGCTTTGGTATCCCTGTCCCTGCCCTCGATCGTGAACATGCTTTCGCTGAAATTTCGTGCAAAGGTAACTTTTTTATTTACATAAAAATTCCGGATGCATAGGCCACTTTCACTGTGAAAAAAGATTAATGACGTTGCCCTGAATATTTCAGATTATCTTATTAATATTGCTCCGCAAAATTCAGGATCTGAAATGTGGGATTGGCTTTTATTAGTTGTATTTATTATTTTCTCGGTTTCTGCAGCAATCCAGCTTTTTTACTACTATTATTTCTACCTGTCTTTAAATAATTGGAAGCACGGAAACGGCAATACCGGAAGCAAGCCCGTTTCAGTGATAATCTGTGCCAGGAATGAAGCAAGCAATCTTAAAGAATTCCTTCCCTCCATACTCACTCAGGATTATCACGATTTTGAGGTGATTGTTGTGAACGACTGCTCGGAGGACGATACCTACAATGTCCTGGGAGATTACCTGATGAAATATCCCAACCTGAAAGTTTCAACGATCAACAGGGATCCAAAATTCACCCATAACAAGAAGCTTGCCCAGCTTATCGGCATAAAGGCTGCCAGGAACGAGTATTTGCTCTTTACCGACGCAGACTGCAAGCCTGAATCGGATAAATGGCTTGCAAACATGTCATCGCATTTCAGTGATAAAGTATCATATATTCTTGGCTATGGCGGGTATATAAGGCAGAAAGGACTGCTGAATGCTTATATCAGGTACGACACTGCAATAATAGCAATACAGTACTTCAGCATGGCCCTCAGGGGTTTTCCTTATATGGGCGTGGGAAGGAATCTCGCATACAGGCGTTCCGGGTTTTTCATGAACAACGGTTTCGGTATTCACAGCAACCTGGCATCAGGAGACGACGATCTCTATATAAATAATAATGCCAGTCGGGATAATACCGCAGTTGAATTCCGAGCTGAATCGCATACCAGGTCAGTTCCCGCTTCAACATTGCACGAATGGATAAGCCAGAAAAGAAGGCACCTTACCACTTCACCTTACTATAAAGCATCGGATAAGCTCCTTCTGGTACTGGAACCGCTTTCAAGGGTCGTCTTTTACATCACTCTCATAGCGCTGCTCTCCTTATGGTACTTCTGGATAGCCGTTATTGCTGTTTTCACTGCCAGGCTGGCAACACAGATCATCGTTTTTACTGCTGCTTTCAAAAGATTGCAGGAAAAAGGTTTGCTTTCATATTCATTAATTTTTGATATCTTTTCACCTTTCATCAACAGCTTGCTTTATATTGGCAAAGATAAAGTCAGGAGCAAAAGTCAATGGAGGTGACCAGCGATCTGTCGGACAAGGCAAAAAATGATCTTCTCCTTCTTAAACAGGCTAAAGAAGGAGACGGAAAAGCTTTTGCCAGTCTCATGAACAGGTACCGTGATTCAATTTATTACATGCTGCTGAAGATGGTCAATAATCCCGCCGATGCCGAGGATCTCACCATCGAAGCTTTTGGTAAAGCATTCCAGAGCATCGAGACTTACACCCCCAGGTATGCTTTCAGCACCTGGCTCTTCAAGATAGCGACAAACAACTGTGTCGACTTCATCAGAAAGAAACAGCTTTCCCCGGCTCCCCTCGATCATCAGCAGGAGAATGTCGACAACGTGACAGTTAACATCCAGTCCGATCTCCCTGATCCTGAAGAAACCATGATAAACCAGCAGGAAATAACCGCGCTTAGGGAGATAATTAACCAGCTGAAACCCGGGTACAGGTCTCTCATCGAGCTGAGATACTTCAAGGAGTACTCATACGAGGAGATCAGCTCGGAGCTGAACATTCCCGTGGGAACAGTGAAAGCCCAGCTGAACAGGGCAAAAACACTTCTATACAACATTCTCGTAAAGACCGGCAGAAGGTAAAATGGATTTCATTTCAAAATACTTTCCTCAGCTTCCACTGGAGACAAGGGAGAAACTTCTCTCCCTCGAACCGGTATATTCCAGGTGGAACAGCATGATAAACGTGATCTCCAGGAAGGATATGGAAAATTTCATGGAGCACCATGTGCTTCATTCCCTTGCAATAGCCTGGGCGTTTAGCTTCAGGGCGGGACAAAAAATCCTCGATGTGGGAACGGGCGGAGGTTTCCCGGGAATTCCCCTGGCAATTGTATTTCCCGAAGCGCATTTCAGCCTTCTCGATTCCACCGGCAAAAAGATAAAGGTGGTGAATGCAGTTGCCGACGAGCTCGGCATCAAAAATGTGACCACCCTTAACAAAAGAGCCGAGACCGAGGAAGGAAAGTATGATTTTATTACGGCCAGGGCAGTTACGGAATTTACCGAATTTGTTAAACTCACATCGAAAAACCTTTCAGGAAGGGGTAAAACGATTGATGAAAGCGGGATCATTTACCTGAAAGGCGGCGATATATCGGGCGAGACAGGTAAGTATTCAGATAAGGTAAAGATCTGGAACATAAAGGATTTCTTTCAGGAACCCTTCTTTGAAACCAAAAAGATAATCTGGCTCCCTGCTTCATTTTTATAAAAATTATCAGACAGGGATTTTTATATTTCAAAAAAGTACTACATTTGCAGTCTCAAAACAGGAAGTTATAACAATTTAGATCAAAGAAGATGAAAAGGACGTTTCAGCCATCGAGAAGAAAGAGAACAAACAAGCATGGTTTCAGGGAAAGGATGTCGACCCCGAATGGAAGGAGAGTTCTTGCAGCACGCAGGGCAAAAGGAAGGAAGAAACTCACCGTATCGAGTGATCTAAAACTGAAAGGTTGATTTTTAACGATAGCATACCTGAAGGTGTTCTGTGAAGGACACCTTTTTTGTTTATATAAGATCGTATTCTAAAACTTTGTGCCCTTCGTTGCCAACCTTAGTGTACCTTTGTGGGAAAAAAAAGGACACAAAGTTCAATCACGAAGGACACAAAGGAAGGCAAAATATCGTTTCACTTTAAGACATGAAAATTCGGTACTTTAATTATGGAGTATTTGGTTGAACAGATAAAGAACATGTCTCTGCGGGAGGTGGCAACAAAGGTTTCAGAAGGATGCAGGATCACTCCGGCTGAGGGATTATTGCTGTTCAATGAAGCTTCACTTCCTGAGCTCGGATTGATTGCTTCAATTACCCGCAACAGGCTGAACGGGAAAAATGCTTTCTATAACCGCAACTTTCATATAGAACCCACAAACAAATGCATTTACAACTGCAGGTTTTGCTCCTACCACAAGAAGGAGGGCGATCCTGAAAGCTGGGAATACAGTCTCGATGAGATGTTGTCGATCGTGAAGGGATTTGATGAAAGGGAAGTTACCGAAGTACATATTGTCGGAGGTGTTCATCCGCTCTACGGAATAGAATACTGGGGAGAGCTTGTTGCCAGGATAAAAGCGCACAGGCCATCACTTCATATCAAAGCCTTCTCAGCGATTGAGCTCGATTACATGATAAGGAAAGCAGGGCTTTCAGCAAGAGAGGGAATGAAGCTTCTTAAATCATATGGCCTTGATTCCATCCCCGGCGGAGGCGCAGAGATCTTCGACGAAGCCATAAGAAAGATCATATGTCCCGAGAAAGCATCTTCCTCAAGATGGCTTGAGATACACAAGGCTGCCCACCTGGAAGGAATCCCCTCTAATGCGACCATGCTATACGGCCATATGGAAAAATACGAGCAAAGAATAGATCATCTTGACAGGCTGCGTCATCTCCAGGATGAGACGCGCGGGTTCAATGCATTTATTCCGCTCAAATACAGGAAGGCAAACAACAGCATGGCCCACCTGGGAGAGGTAAGCCTTGTCGAGGACCTCAGGAATTATGCAGTTTCAAGAATATACCTTGACAATTTTCCCCATATCAAGGCATACTGGCCTATGATAGGCAGGGAAGGTGCACAGATGTCCCTCGCATTCGGAGCGGATGATATGGACGGAACGATTGACGATACAACAAGAATATATACGATGGCGGGTTCCGATGAAAAGCCTTCGATGTCGACCGCACAGATCCGTGACCTTATCAGCCTGGCCGGATATATTCCTGTCGAAAGGGACTCACTCTACAGGCCTCTCTGATTAAGCCGCTGCATAATAATTTTATACTTACCTTTACGTTAATATAAATATTCGGAAGCCATTATGAGTTTAAAGGATTTCATGCTGAGCAGGATTTTCTACCGCAGCCTCGGTCTTGCCATAGCAGTTTTTGCGGGTATCATAATGATTATGCTGGTCTGGCTGAATTTCTATACCAGGCATGGGCAATCGAGACCCGTGCCTGATTTTCATGGTCTTTCCATAACGGAAGCAGAGCAGCTTGCACGAAAAAACAAGCTCCGTTTCCAGGTGATCGATTCAATATTCACAAGTGAAGTGCCACGCGGATCGATAGCGGAGCAAAATCCGAAGCCCGGATTCAGGGTTAAGAAATGGAGAAACATCAGCGTTACCATTAATGCATTCCGCCCTGAAATGGTTTCCATGCCAAATCTTATCGATCTTTCTCTCAGGCAGGCATCCAAGGTGATCGAAAGCTCGGGGCTCCAGCTCGGCCAGCGCAGGTATAAACCTGACCTTTCCATAAATTTCGTCATAGACCAGCTATATAACGGCCGGACGATCAATCCCGGTGACAGTATACAAAAAGGCTCATTAGTTGATCTCGTGCTGGGTAAAGGTCTCAGCAACGAGCGGACAGATGTTCCATATCTGCTTGGTATGGACCTGAAGCAGGCCAAGAACAGGCTTATTGAGTCATCTCTCAACCTTGGCACATTCATCTATGACAAGACTATTAAAGACGGCTCCGATTCTTCCAATGCTTTTGTTTACAAGCAGAATCCCGAATTCAGGGGTGGCGCTTCACTTCCGATCGGATCTGATATTTACCTCTGGCTCACCGTTGATTCCACAAAAATGGCAGCTGACACTGCAACCATTGTTACGGATACAATTCCCTCACAACTGATTTCAAGCGTGCCTCATTAATGGCAAGAAGGATCCTTTTATACCTGGCATTTCTTCTGTTTACCCCTGCTCTGTTCTCCCAGGAGGTGATAACAGGCCTGCAGTCCAACATAATGCTCCAATCTCCAAACTTGTCAAAGCCGGAGGTAAAAGGATTATCAGCTGACACCCTCTCACTGCCGTTCTTCGATGATTTTTCACGGAACAGCATTTCGCCCGACCAGGGGAAATGGTCTGATAATTTTATTTTTATAAATGACACATATTCATCCGCACAAATAACAAAAGGCGTTGCGACATTCGATGTACTCGACAACTACGGTAATCTTTACGAAACCGCCTCTCCTTCAGTTTTTGCAGCCGATCGCCTGACTTCTAAGCCTGTCGATTTGAATTTTGCACCCGGGTCAGCGATTTATTTCAGCTTTCTTTATGAAGCTGGAGGTTTGTCAGATCCTCCAGAAGCAAACGACAGCCTCACCCTGCAGTTCTATGCCCCGGCAGAAAGGACGTGGTATTCTGTGTGGAGGATGGCAGGCAAACCGGAAACAGGCTTCAGGAATGTGATAATCCCTGTTGATCAGCCCCGTTTTCTCAGGAAAGGCTTCAGGTTCAGGTTTATGAATTATGCAAGCCTCAGCCGGAATCTGAACGATCCGTCAATGCTGGGTAACTGTGACATTTGGAATATTGACTATGTACGCCTTAATACCGGGAGAAGCCCGTCAGACACGATATCCAATGACGTCGCATTCAGGCTTCCCCTGAGATCGCTTTTACAGGATTACGAATCAATGCCATGGAAGCAGTTCCTGCAGGTATACCTCCAGGAAATGGGCGGATACATACCGGTAAATTACAGGAACAATGATGTGATCGTGCGGAATGTAACGCGCGATTTCGAGATCAGGGATGTGTACCAGAATGTAAAATCTCATTCATTCACCGCCGGCGCCGTCAATGTCGATCCACAGGTCAATACAAATTATGATGCCAGCCTGATATATACTTTCGGAAGCAGCAACCCCGATTCAGCCCTGTTCAAAATAACGTGTTCACTGAAGACTGATGAGTTTGATCCCAAGGTGAATGACACGCTTGTATATTACCAGGTCTTCAGCAACTATTTTGCATACGATGACGGCTCCTCCGAAGGCGGCTATGGTATAAACGGCCTGGGATCGAGAAATGCAATGTTCGCATGCAGGTTCAAGTCCTTTATTCCTGACTCGCTCAGGGCTGTCCGCATTTGCTTCAACGACAGTTACCTCGATGCGAATCAAAGGATGTTCGACCTTATGATCTGGAGCGACAACAACGGAACCCCCGGAAATCTGCTTTACAGCATTGAGGAAGAAATGGTTGAAGCGGGAAGCAGGATAAATGGATTCTATACATACCGCCTTCCTATTGCCCTGCCTGTCAATGGCAATTTTTATGTAGGCTGGAAGCAGAGGTCCGAGACGTTCCTGAACGCGGGATACGACATCAACACCAGTCCTAAGGACAGGCAGTTCTACTGGCTGAACGGCAGCTGGAACCCATCGCAGGTAAACGGGGCCGTAATGATACGCCCAGTCCTGGGCTCCAAACTTCTTACGGGTATTGAAAAGGATCAGGAAATACTTTCGGGCAAGGTAAAAATATGGCCTAATCCTGCTAAGGATCAGATCAGGATGAACATTAACGAACGTCCTTATTCATCTTCAGCCTTCATCTCGGTAATAGATATGTCAGGACATGAAGTGATGAAGGTGCCTTTCACCGAAACACTGGATATTTCACGGCTGAGCAACGGAGTGTACATCGTTGTAACGGTTGTCGACGGAAGGAGGATAGGATACAACCGCCTTATCAAATCAAGGTAAAAGATGGCAGAAGATGAACTTCCCGAGCAGCAGGAGCAGGAATTGTTTGAACATTACAGGTTCACAGCCGATCCCGGCCAATCGATGCTGAGGATCGACAAGTTCCTTTCAGACAGGCTGGAGAACACTTCAAGAACGCGTATACAAAATGCTGCAAATGCCGGATGCATACTCGTCAACAACAGCGCCGTCAAGCCAAGCTATAAGATAAAGCCCGGAGATATTGTCCAGGTGGTTCTGCCTACACCTCCCAGGGAAATAGAGCTTATTCCCCAGGATCTGCCGATAAATATTGTTTATGAGGATGATGATCTTGTTATCGTAAACAAGGAGCCCGGGATGGTCGTGCATCCGGGTTATGGCAATTACACGGGGACACTTGTGAATGCCCTTATGTGGCACTTCAAAGACCTGCCACTTTTCAGCTCAGGTGAGCAGAGGCCCGGACTGGTGCACAGGATTGACAAGAACACCTCCGGAATACTCGTTGTTGCAAAGAATGAGACAGCGCTGTATAAGCTTTCCAAGCAGTTTTATGACAGGACAACCGACAGGAAGTACATTGCACTTGTTTGGGGAGTTCCTGACCCGCCTGAAGGGACAATCATCGGGAATGTCGGAAGGAACATCAGGGACAGGAAGATAATGCAGGTCTTTCCCGAAGGAAATGACGGGAAGCCGGCCATTACCCATTATAAGGTAATTGAAAGCTTCGGATACATTTCAGTCATCGAGTGCAAGCTTGAAACCGGACGAACGCACCAGATAAGGGTGCATATGAGTTATGTGAAGCACCCTCTTTTCAACGACCAGGAATACGGAGGCGACAGGATTCTTAAAGGAACAACCTTCTCAAAATACCAGCAGTTCATCAAAAACTGCTTCAGGATACTGCCGAGGCAGGCATTGCATGCCAAATCACTTGCCTTTAACCATCCTGTTACCGGGAAAAGATTGTCGTTCGATTCGGATCTGCCGTCCGATATGCAACAGGTTATCGAGAAGTGGAGGAGATACGTTAACCCCGCAGAGCCCCCCGCCTGAAGGCGAGGGTAATTAACCTCGCTGGCGCGGATTTGTATCCGTACCACATTTACCACGAACCGCTTGCGCCGCCTCCACCGAAGCTTCCTCCGCCGAAGCCTCCGAAGCCGCCTCCGCCACCGCCAAATCCGCCGCCTCCCGAGAAACCGCCCCAGCTGCCGCGATGAGATCTCCCGGATCCGAGCATGCTCATAAGCAGCCAGAATGGAAGGTCATTGCGGGATGTAATTCTCCTGTTCCTCCCTCCGCCGCCACCGCGACGTGAGATGAGGATGATGATGAATATTATAAAAAGTATAAGAAATATACCGGGCTTATCCTTTTTCGACGATCCCCTTATTCTCTGCTGATACTGGTCTGCGGTAAACTCGCCTCTCGAAAGAGACATCAATGTGCTTGTGGCCTTGTCAATTCCGCCATAATAATCACCATTCCTGAAAGACGGTATCATGTCATTGTCAACTATCTCTGAAGCAAGCAGATCCGGCACAGCTCCTTCCACTCCATAGCCTGTTTCAATACGCGCCCGTCCCTGCTCGCCGGCGGTTTTGGGTTTAACCAGCACCAATATGCCATTATTGCGGCCCTTCTGCCCTATTCCCCATTTCTCGCCGAGCCGCTGTGCATAATCTTCGATTGCATAACCATTGAGTGATTTTACGGTTACTACGGCAATCTGTGTCGACGTCGAATCATTGAAAGCGACCAGCTTCCGTTCTAGGGCATTTACCTCCTGTGCTGATAACACTCCGGCAAAATCATTCACCAGCCTGGGGGGAACAGGCTTGGCGGGGATATCCTGAGCGGCCAATGCACCGGCAAGCGATAAACACAGTATAATGCAGACAGATAACAGTCTGATATTCCTTGAATTCATTCCTTTTCCCCTTCTATCTTTTCAAATGAAATATCGTCAGGAAGTTCATTAACATCGCTCTTCAGGTAAGGAAAATGAGCCTTCAGCTGTTCACCTGCCTTAATTATCCCTTCAGAAAGACCCTCTGTGAATTTTCCTTCTTTGAAATTTTTCGTCAGCAGCCCGCTTATACTGTCCCAGAATCCTTCAGGAACCTTTGCATTAATTCCTGCATCCCCTATTATTGCGAATTTCCGGTCCTGCACCGCAAGGTAGAACAGCACGCCGTTCCTTTCAGCTGTCTTTTCCATTCCGAGCTTCTTAAAAACCCAGGCAGCCCTGTCAAGCACTTCACCATCGCATGTTGACTCAACATGCAGGCGGATCTCGCCCGAAGTCTCCTTTTCGGCTTCCTTTATTGCTGCAAGGAGCTTTCCCTGCTCCTCCGCTGAAAAGAATGATGAAGCCATCGTACTATTTATTAAAATTTTACTTCCGGAGCTTTTTCAGCGCCTTCCATCGATTCGAAATATGGTTTTGGCCTGAAGCCAAACATTCCGGCAAATAAAGCCTGCGGGAATCTTTTGATGTACGTGTTGTAGGTCTGGGCCACTTCGTTGAATTTCCTTCTTTCGACAGAAATCCTGTTCTCTGTGCCTTCCAGCTCGACCTGGAGATCCCTGAAATTCTGGGTGGCCCTGAGCTCAGGATATTTTTCCACGACAACCATAAGTCTTCCCAAAGCGGATGAAAGCTGACCCTGTGCCTGCTGAAACTGCTGCAAAGCCTCGGGCGTCATGTTCGTCGGGTCCACCGTTACCTGTGTGGCTTTGGCCCTTGCCTCAACAACCTGGGTGAGAGTTTGTTGCTCAAACTGAGCAGCTCCCTTTACGGTATTGACAAAATTCGGAATCAGGTCAGCCCTTCGCTGGTATGCCGTTTCGACATTACCCCACTGGCTGGTGACAGTCTCCTGCATTGTGACCATACCGTTATAGACCCTGGTTCCCCAGAGAACGGCTATTATTACAACGAATACAATAATAATGATCGGAATAAGACAACCTTTTTTCATTTTACAGGATGTTTAAATTTCTACAAATGTAATGATTAATGACTAATTTTAGGGCCAAAATCCGGAGAATGAAGACCATTGCAATTGCAGCAGGCGGCGATTCGTCTGAATATGAAATATCGGTTAAGAGCGCATCTGAAGTACTGACTGCACTTTCAGTAAAATATAAAGCCTACATAATAATGATCCGCGGATCAAACTGGTACTGGGAAGATCCGAAGGGCAGGTTACACAATATTGACAAGAACGATTTCACACTGGTTATCGATGAGCAGAAGATCCGCTTCGATGCAGTTTTCATAGCCATTCACGGCACGCCGGGAGAAAATGGTCTCCTGCAAGGCTATTTCGACATGCTGAGGATCCCTTACTCGAGCTGCGACGCGTTCAGCTCGGCGCTGACATTCAACAAACAGGCATGCAAGCTTTTCTTGAAGGAATATGGGATAGATATGGCGCCAGCAGTACTGATCAGAAAGGATGAAGCTTTTGATCCTGCAGGTATTGCATCCACGACAGGACTACCATGTTTTGTCAAGCCGAATGACAGCGGCTCGAGCTTCGGCGTGACAAAAGTCAAGAAGAAGGAAGAGCTTATTTCAGCTATTGAAGTTGCCTTCAGGGAGAGTGACGAGGTTCTCATTGAAAGCTTCCTCGATGGCAGGGAAGTTGCCTGCGGGGTTGTAAGGACAAAAGAGAAGACCCTGGTTCTTCCGGTTACAGAGATAATCAGCAAAAATGAATTTTTCGATTATGAGGCAAAATATACTCCGGGCAAATCCGACGAGGTAACCCCGGCGAATCTTCCGTGCAATGTAAGCAGCGAAATCCAGCGCCTCAGCCTGAGGATATATGAGCTCCTGGGTTGCAATGGAATTGTGAGGGTGGATTTTATCGTTGTCGGAGGAAAACCTTACTTCCTCGAAATCAATACGATACCAGGCATGACCAGGGAGAGCATCGTTCCGAAACAGGCTGCTGCCAATGGCATGAGCATGGAGGAGCTCTTCGGAATGGTAATAGATGATCTGATTAAATAAATTCCCTTTAGATAATATTTGCAGAGACGTTGCATGCAACGTCTCTACAAACCTTCAAATTCTCTGTGGCCCTCTGTGCAACTCTGAGTAACTCTTCTTACTTTTCTCCTTTCGCCAGCTTAAGGGCGCTCGTGGTAGTGTAATATTTCGTTATCATCCCCGGAACCTCCCACTCAGGCATGTTGCCATTCTGAAGGTATTCAAGATACTTCGCCGTAACCTGTCCGAAATGTTCTTCATGCGAAACACGGTATTTTGCCGGAATGCTTAATTTCAGCGAGCCGTTGCCATTGTCATCGACAGTAATGCTGTCGTATGGAAGAGTCGAGATCGCATTGTCAAGCTTTTTCCTGAAATCTTCGGCAGTGCCTTTTATGTTTTCGACATAAAGTGTGGGCAGGAACTTCTCGTCTGGACCCTGCTTTATAACAAGGTCGCAATTGGTGCCGTGCATTACGGAATAATGCGTATCGCCTCCACCCTGTGGCGGTATGAAATGCCATTCAACAGAAACCTTGGCATACACGCCTTTGATCTTATAGACCATTTCGCCGTTGGCAAACACATTCAGCTTTCCGTCTTTCACATCCTTCTGAAGATAATCGGGGAAACTTTCATATCCGGTAACGCCCTTGAATTCTTCAGGAGAAATGACGGTCGGCCATCTTCTCGCTGAAATCATTGTCACATCAGTAGGGATGAGAATCTGTTCCGGGAAGCATTCCCACTGCACAAGGTCAACAAGATGTGTGGTCACATCGACAATGCCTTCACCCTGCTGGTCAACATCGAAGAACCATGCCGGGCGCTTGAGGGGGACACCGGAGACAAGCTTTGAAAAATGATGCACGCTGATCTTTGTTACAGCAGGGTCCTTCTCGGTCCCGGGCTGCAACGATCCGAACAGTGCGGAATTCATCGACAGCATCTTCTGCATAATGGTCGTGACCTCGTATCTTTCAGTCATTATATCGTAGAGCAGCACTCCTTTGTCAGCTGCAGTCTTAAATGCACTTTCAAGAAGAGGGTAATCTTCCGGCCTGATGATCATAGGTTTATCAGCAAGAACATTCAGCCCGGCTTCCACTGACTTTGTTATATACTCCGCCTTTTTCCTGTTATTACCGGACAGCACCACTACATTACCCTTCTTTTCTGAAAGCATTTTCTCAAAGAAATCATTGCCGGAATAAATTATTTCGTTCCACCTGGTAGGGTTTTCAGCACGGGTATTATACTGGTTGATCCTGTCGAGATGCTGCCGGAGGTCAGGGCCTTCAGGTGCATAAACATGTACATCGGGTGAAACCTGGTCGTACATTATCTTCTGAACCAGGGCTGCATGAAAATGTCCGGGATCGACTGTAATCAGCCTAACCATGGATGAATCGGCGGAAGCCTCATCAGTTTTCTTTGCCGGTTTACAGGAAAATAAAATCATCGGGATGATCAAAAAGATTAAGTTTTTCATAGTCAGATATTATTTCGAATATTTCTTTACTGCTTCTGTAAATGCTCTTATGTTCCGGTCGTTTACATCAGGAGGCATGCCTCCGCCTGCCGACCATATTATCCTTGTCCTATATGTTGTTTCTGAAAAAGCTTTCTGAACGGCAGCATCAACCTGTTCGGGGGAGCCTGCAGCCAGGACATCCCTTGCAGGTATGTTTCCGACAAGTATGACATCAGGTCCGGCAAGACTGCGGATATCTCCCATGGAATGATTGAACGAGAAGTTGAACATATTCACTCCCATATCCTTCAGATGACCCGCTGTGATAAGTCCTTCCGCATCGTTGTGGAGAAATCTTGCCTTTGCTCCCGTTGAGGAAAAAATCTTTTTAAAATAAGGTATCACAAATTCTTCGAATTCGGCTTCACCTACAAAACCGATGATGTCGTCGAGTACCAGCACACCATCAATGGAGGGAAAACATTCTTTCTGCCACGACAACCAGTCGCAGATGAAAGTGGTGATCTTGCCGAGCAGCTTATGGGTATTCTCAGGATCCATGGCCATTGCCATCATGAATTCGGTTGTTCCCATAAGGAAGCTGGCGATATTCAGTGGACCTCTTGCAATTGCAAACCTGACCTGGTGGTCGGCTTCCTCGATTGATCTCCTGCTGTTTTTCAGCCTTGCGATCATGAAAGGAAGTAAACCGTCGGTTTTCACGTTTGGTTGTGGCAATGAATCGACAGTTTCGATGCTGCCCAGCACCCTGTCGGCATGAGGAAGGCTGTCTGTCAGGAATATCATTCTCGAGCCGAACGCCGATGGTTCGGTGCACATCCCGTATTCCGACCAGAACGAAGGCAGGAACCAGATATCAGGAAATGTGGTTATTGCTTTGAGGTTTGCCTTTAACCATTGATCGTCGGAAGCATAATAGTCGATGGTGGGAATGCCGTACCATCCGGGCAGCCAGGGGCTGTCGATAATGAAGCCTGCAGGCTGGTAATCAAGCTTTTTGCCTTCCAGCATGGAAACGAGATCGTTCCAGTAAGCGTTACGCATTCAGTTTGAGGGTTTGATTATGCTATCAGGAAATAAAAATGGCAATTAATTTCAAGAGTAAAAAATTTTTTATTTAACCACGAAGGACACAAAGTTCATCACAAAGGACACAAAGAGAAAAGCCATTCTCATAAAATAAAAAGAATTACGTAATTAATTCAGTAATTAATTACGTAATTCTTTATTCTGTTCAGCCGTTGCATGCGACGCCGGAACACCGTAAGGCAATGCGAAAGGAGGTTATTCAAACATACTCTCTCTTTCCTCGGAGATCGGATTGCATTTCACCACCAGGTTCCTGTCGCCGAAGCCATCATCGACGCGGCCCACCGATGGCCAGAATTTGTTTTCCGTGATCCACTTCAGGGGGAAAGCTGCTTTTTTTCTTTCATATGAATGCTTCCATTCGTCTGCTGTTAAAACCCTAACAGTGTGTGGTGCATTATGAAGCACATTATCCTCTTTGTCCGCCTTCCCGGCTTTTATTTCATCAATCTCCTCCCAAACCGACTTGAGTGCATTCACGAATTTGTCAAGCTCACGCAAAGACTCGGATTCAGTAGGTTCGACCATCAGCGTTCCGTGGACGGGGAATGAAAGAGTTGGTGCATGAAAGCCATAGTCCATAAGCCTTTTCGCAATGTCGCTTTCTGTTATACCGGCATCAGCCTTGAAGCTGCGGCAGTCAAGTATCATTTCATGGGCAACAAACCCCTGGTCTCCGGTATAAAGAGTTTCATAAAAACCCTTGAGGGCTGCAGCGATATAATTGGCATTAAGAATTGCATATTTTGTGGCTTTTGTCAGCCCTGCAGAACCCATCATCATGATGTACGCATGTGAGATGGTGAGGACATGACCGCTGCCGAATGGTGCGGCCGCAACAGCTGTCGTTCCATGGCTTCCGCCTGTTTTGATCACAGGATGTGAAGGCAGGAATTCAGCAAGAAGGTCATTTACCAGTATCGGTCCCATGCCGGGTCCGCCGCCGCCATGGGGTATCGCGAAAGTCTTGTGCAGGTTAAGATGGCAGACGTCGGCGCCTATATGCCCGGGATTGGTCAGGCCGACCTGTGCATTCATGTTGGCGCCATCCATGTAAACAAGCCCGCCATTTTCATGAATGGCTTTGGTCATATCGATCACATCAGATTCGAAGACCCCGTGAGTCGAAGGATATGTTATCATGAAGCCGGCCAGGTTTTCCTTGTTCTCCCCTGCCTTCTTTCTCAGATCATCAAGGCAGATGTTTCCTTTGCCGTCGCATTCGATCACAATAATTTTCATTCCCGCCATTGCAGCGCTTGCCGGATTGGTCCCGTGAGCCGATGAAGGAATCAGGATCACGTTCCTGTTCTCCTCTCCCCGGCTGCGGTGATATTCGCGGATCATCATCAGTCCTGTATATTCACCTGCGGCCCCCGAGTTGGGCTGGAATGAAATTGCCGAAAATCCTGTGATCTCCTTGAGAGCTTCACCGAGCTCATCAATCACCTGGAAATACCCGTTCACCTGTTCTTTCGGCGCAAAAGGATGGATATTCGCAAACTCGGGCCAGCTCATGGCAAACATTGAGCTTGCCGGGTTAAGCTTCATCGTGCATGAACCGAGCGAGATCATGCTGTGCGTAAGGGAGAAATCCTTCCTTTCAAGCATCTTGATGTACCGCATCATCTCTGTTTCGCTGTGATACCTGTTAAATGTTGCCTGCTTCAGAAAATCGGATTTCCTGATGAACTTGTCTTCGAGAATTTTACAGTCGCAATACCCGGTGATCTTTTTGCCTCTTTTGCCTGCAGCTTTTGCGAAAATCTCGCTTATCGTGCTTATCTCTTCGAAAGTCGTTATTTCGTCTGTGCTGAGAATAACGGAATTCTCATCCGGGTAGTAGAAATTGATGCCTGAATCATTCGCCAGTTTCCTGATGTTTGCGGCGATAACATAACCCGGAACGATCTTAATCGTGTCGAAGAACATTGAATTCAACTGTTTGAATCCAAGGTCCTTAACAACCTTGTGGATCGTGCAGGCAGACCTGTGAATATGCAATGCTATCTCTTTCAGACCCTTTGGCCCGTGATATTGCGCATACATTCCCGACATTGTGGCAAGAAGCGCCTGTGCGGTGCATATGTTGGATGTTGCCCTCTCCCTCTTAATATGCTGTTCCCTTGTCTGCAGGGCCATTCTCAGGGCCTTGTTCCCTTGTGCATCGACGGAAACCCCGATTATCCTGCCCGGCATGCTTCTCTTTAGGTCATTCCTTGTCGCAAAATAGCCGGCATGCGGACCGCCGAAGCTCATCGGCAGGCCGAACCTCTGGTTGGATCCGACGACAATATCCGCACCCCATTCACCGGGAGGTGTCAGCAGTGCAAGGCTCATCAGGTCGGCTGCAACTCCGACAAGCATTCCTGAGGAGTGAGCCATTTCGGTAAATGATTTGTAATCCCTCACCTGTCCTGTGGCTGTCGGGTACTGAACGAAGCAGCCGAAAAATGAATTATTGAATTCAGCCCTGGTGTATTTTCCAATGACGAGCTCAATGCCAAGCGGGCCTGATCTTGTTTTCAGAACATCCATCGTCTGCGGAAAAATATCCTCATCCACAAAGAACTTGTTCGCACCGGCCTTCACGGCCTCTCTCGACCTTGCATTCAGCATCATTATCATTGCTTCGGATGCGGCTGTTGCTTCGTCAAGGAGTGAAGCATTGGCTATTTCCATACCGGTAAGCTCGATTATCACTGTCTGGAAGTTGAGCAGAGCTTCCAGTCTTCCCTGTGAAATTTCAGCCTGGTAAGGAGTATATGATGTATACCATGAAGGATTTTCCAGGACATTCCTGACGACAACAGGCAAAGTAGCGACGCCATAATATCCCTGCCCCATGAATGACCTGAAGATCTTATTCTTCTGACCTATTGATTTGAGATGATTGAGATATTCATACTCGCTCATGGCACGGGGAAGCTTCAGGGGCTTTTCCAGCCTGATGCCTTTGGGGACTGTTCTATCGATCAGTTCATCCAATGACTTCACACCGATGGTTTTAAGCATGTGGTCAAGATCATTGTCGCGGGGACCAATATGACGGTTTACAAACATATCTGATGACATATCTTTGTTTTATTCTGAAATTAAGGTTTTTAAATCCGGGTGCAAAATTAACAGAATTATTATGAGAAATAAGGATTATATCTCATTTCAGTCTGTATATCTGTCGTATCGCCATGACCGGCATACACAATTGTTGAAGGAGGAAGGGTGAAGAGCTTGTTCTTAATGCTTCTGAGAAGCGTTTCATGATTGCCTCCCGGAAGGTCTGACCTGCCGACACTTCCCTGGAAAAGAGCATCACCTGTAAAAACGCATCCGTCCTTTTCCGAGTAATAGGCCAGGCTTCCGGCAGTATGCCCCGGAACGAAAATCGACTTGAGCTTAGTATTGCCGAAGGTTACTTCCTGTTCATCGGATAGAAATCCTGCCGGCTCCGGCGGTTCGTCCATTTTAAGACCAAAAAGCTCCGCATGCGAAACAGCCAGGTGACGGTTAAGCTCTTCGAGCTGATGGGAATATGTTCGAAGATTATACTTTTCAAGAATATAATGGTTCCCGAAAATATGATCGAGATGGCAATGGGTATTCAGGAGAAGAACAGGCTGAAGCTTTTTCTCCATCAGCAGATCCTGAAGCTTTGCGAATTCACGGTCGTCATAGCAGCCGCAGTCAATTATAGCGCATTCCCCTGATTCACCGGCAAGCACATAAGTATTTACTTCAATAGGTGAAAAAACAATCCTGTATACTTCCATATATTCTATTTTCCGTTCACTGTTCCTTTGAGCATGGGAACAAAAACAAAATATCCGTGCTCCGAATATTCATACTCATCCTCTCCTTTCCTTTCCACTACCATCATTACCTGTGAGCCCCCGGGCTGACCGACAGGCAGGACCATCATGCCGCCTGGTTTCAGCTGGGTCAGCAGTTTTTTTGGAACTTCCGGGGCGGCGGCTGTTATCAGTATCCCGTCAAAAGGGCCATACTGCGGCTTCCCTTCATAGCCGTCGCCATAGAAGAAATCAATATTGTAACCCAGTGAGGATATTATTTCCTGTGCCCTCAGATAGAGCTCCCTGAAACGTTCAATCGTGTAGACTTTTGCACCCATTTCAGCCAGCACGGCAGCCTGGTAACCTGAACCTGTGCCTATCTCAAGTATTTTATCGCGCTTTTTGATTTTCAGAAGAGATGTCTGAACGGCAACAGTATACGGCTGTGATATGGTCTGTCCGGAAGATATCGGAAAAGCTTTGTCGGTATATGCGTGGACCAGGAAAGCAGGATCCATGAAAAGATGACGCGGAACAGTATTTATTGCCCTGAGGACCTCCTCATCAGTTATTCCTTTTTTCCTCAGCTCCTCTGCAAGCTTCTTTCTTTTTCCCTTTGCCTCGTACGAATCGTTCATGAAAAAATAAAAACAAAATTACTAAAATTCGAATCCTTTTTAACAGGACCCGGGAGTGAGGATGAATTTAAAGCTTATGAATTGAAATGCCCTTGTATTCAGCCCCTTCGCGGTGAAGAATGCTTTCGTAAAGAATAACTTCATCCACCTTCACATCCTGGATTTCAGATGTATGGTATTTCAGAAGGAGCACTTTAAGTTTTTCCCTGTCAGACAGATGCCTTATCCGGCCGAGAGTAAGATGCGGAGAGAATTGCCTGTCTTCAGTTTCAATTCCGGTTTCACTCAATCCCCTCATTATTTTCTTCTGTAGAGTATTCAGCTTTTCAGGCTTGTCGATACCTGCCCAGATCACTTTCGGATCTTTGATGTGTTTAAAAACTCCTAACCCGCTCAGAAAAAAATCAAAATTCCCGGAGCCGTTGCATTTTTCATCAAGCATGCTGCTTATCGCAGGAATGATATTTTCTTCGGTATCCCCAAGGAATGAAAGGGTGAGATGAAGATTATCCGGGTCCGTCCATTTAATTGAAGATTCCCTCAGTTCACCCTTCAGGTCTGAAATCATTTTTCTAAGTAAGGCATTGCCGGTGATCTTTATTGCAATAAATATCCTTTTCATGACTTCATAAATTACCAGCTTCGATGTCCAATAAGATGAGCTCTATCAAGGCGTCATTGCCATATGGATCATACTCATCTTTCAGGTTGGCGCCAAAGATCCTGGCGATTCCCTGCCAGAAGGCCGCGGTAAAACCTCCCCTGTATTCTTTTATAAGGTTAAAAGAAGTGTTCTGCGTCTCCCGGTCAATCAGCTTTATAAGCAGCTTGCCCTGGGTTATCGTCATATTCCGCATATCACCCTCATAAGCCTTGAAAATGTCTTTTTCAAACTTCCTGATATATTCCTTTCTCTCCCGGTCTGTTTTCAGCTGCTCCATTTCATAATTCACCTGGCTCAGCTTCTGACGCACAACAAGTGCATACGGGTACACTTTCCTGAGGTTGTAAATAAGGCGTTCATATTTACGATATTCGCTTCTGCGTGCAGATTCCTTCGCCGGCCTGCCCACGACTGTCACTTCCTTTATTGGGACCTCAGGCATTACAACCCCGTTCCTGTCTACATTTTGAATGAGATATCCCCTTCCTGCAATGGAATCGACACTTACAGTATCATTCTGAGCCCAGAGCTTAGGAGCCAAAAGAAGAATCAGTATTACAGGGAAAAACTTCACCCCAAAATTTTTTCTGCAAAGTTATCAAATTACGGGCCATATATTGACAAACTGATAACTGCAAATATCCTTTGTGCCCTTCGTGAAACACCTTTGTGCCCTTCGTGGTTAAAACTGCATCTAACCACGGACATTAAGGTTTGCTCAAAGGTACACTAAGGTGGCAAGCTTAAATACATTAATTTTGCATATATGTCCAACTACTCAGTCAGCGATACCGAAGATTCCTCAAGATTCAGGCTTCTCCTCAGCATACCTTACAACGACCTGCTTTCATTCGTAATGGAATACATACGGAAGAAATCTCCTGTGATGGCTATCTTCTGGGCATCCTGCACATTCTTCATGTTTATCGCTGTTTATATAAGGATAAGCATATCGGATGTGCATCCGTTTTCTGAAATTTTTCTCCATTCTGTCCTGGGGTTTGTTGTTTTCCCGATATTATGCGTTCCGTTTCATGAAGGGCTGCATATTCTGCCGTATTTCCTTTCCGGCGCGAGGAACATCCGTATAGGGATGGATCTCAAGCAATATCTCTTTTACGTAACCGCGCACAGGCATGTTGCAGCTCCGCGCGAATTCAAGATGGTTGCTGCTTTTCCTTACCAGCTGATAAGTGTTGCGGCCATATTCCTGGTCTTCTTCCTTCCGGACCTGTGGAAATGGAGCTTTTCCGCATTCCTGTTTGCGCATGCAACGATGTGCGCAGGGGATTTCGCGCTGCTGAATTTTTATTACCTCAACAGGGATAAGCAGATCTATACCTGGGATGATGCGGATAAGAAAGAAGCATATTTCTACGAAAAGCTGGCTTAAATTAAACGCAAATCACGCAAAATGAAGACGCAGAGGACGCAGAAGATCTTTTGCGCACTTTGCGTCTTAACCTTGGCGAACTTTGCGTTAAAATTTTTAATTTAAGCTGTCCAAAATTTAATTTCTGTTCTATGAAAAGAATACTGCTCTCTTTGGCCCTGCCATTAATATGCCTGGCAGGATACAGTCAGAAAAAAATAATAAATATTCCAGACATTCCGGGATATGTGACACTTAAATGTGATCTCCATATCCACACCGTCTTCTCCGATGGCAATGTATGGCCAACTTCCAGGATAGATGAAGCGATGCGCGACGGCCTCGATGCAATCGCAATAACGGATCATCTCGAATATACCCCTAAAAAGGATTTCATCCCGCTCAATTTCAATGCAGCCTGGGAGATCGGTGCTAACTATGCACGCGACAGGAACTTCATCCTTATTCATGGTGCCGAGATCACAAGGAAAATGCCTCCGGGGCACCTTAATGCACTTTTTATAAAAGATGCCAACCTGATGGTGAAGGATTCAGCATGGAATTCCATCGAGGAGGCTGTAAAGCAGGGAGCTTTTATCCAGTGGAACCATCCCGGGTGGAAATCGCAGCAGCCTGACGGCATACCAAGGATGTATGATTTTCACAGGAGGCTTATCAGCAATGGCTGGCTGCATGGAATGGAAGTCTTCAATGATGAAAATTATTATCCTCTTGTTTTCAGGTTCTGTGAAGAGAATAAACTGGCAATCACAGGCAACAGCGACGTTCATGCCGTAATAAGCGAAAGGTACCCGGCCGGAAAGTACACCCACAGGCCAATGACACTGGTGTTTGCAAATGCCAGGACGCATGATGCATTAAAAGACGCGATGTTTGCCAAAAGGACAATGGCATACTTCAATGACAAAATTGCAGGCAGGGAAGAGCTGGCAAGACCGTTCTTCAATGCATGCATCAGTGTGTCGAAACCCTATTTCGAGAATGAGAAAAACGTCTTCTTTGAGATAACCAACAAATCAGATATTCCTTTTTATCTCGTAAACGGAAAAGAAAACTCACCTGCGGCAATAACGCTTGCGGCAAATTCGGTAACAAGAGTTGTACTTGGCAAAAAAGCAGTATTGCCTCTTGTTTACGATGTTGAAAACGTGATTACAGGGGAGAATGAGGTTCTGAGAGTTGAGATAAAATATTAAATCCGGTTACACAGAGTTACACAGAGTTGCACAGAGCAGCACAGAGTTTCACAGAGCATTTCTCTGTGGCCCTCTGTGGCACTCTGTTCTCTGTGTAACTAAAACTTCTCTTTCGCAATTTTTGCCACGTCATCCTCCTTCACGACCGGCCTCATCCTGAAGCTGTATTCGTACCTGTTTTCCAGAAGCCTGTATTGAGGATGGATCCTTGCACCCCATGAGTTGTCGCCTCCGACACCCATTTGTCCGAGGTCGACATTCAGGTTGACGAAATCTTTTGGTTTCACGTCTTTGGTATGTGTATTTGCCGTAATGGCATCCTTCCTGTAAGTCGAGAGTTTGCCAGGGGATTCGAAATCATCGTGAGTGAAATTCAATGCAGCAAAACAGATGACGGGGTCGCCTGAGAAAAGCAAACCTTCACCCTCATCATTGGTCAGGGTGAGCCAGCGGGTATCGGTTTTGTAGCCGTTCTCCTGCGGGCGGATGTAAGGGGTATACTGGTCAGCAACACTGCTCTCATAAAGCCCGACGAATGCGGATGTCTTCCTGTCCTTGTAATTTTCGTGGGGCCCCCTGCCATACCATTTAAGATTGCCGAACTCTTCCGGGAGTTGCATCTGCATCCCCATCCTTGGTATTTCCGGGATGACCGATGATATTTTCGAAAACTGGCTTTTCACAACGACATCACCTGACCCGTAAACCGTATAGGATGATGCATAGCCACCGATCTTGTTGCCCTCACCGTCGGGAATGTCATATTTAAATGTCACGATCACTTTGCCAGGTTGCGGCTGCTCTATGTCGGCCTTTGTCACTTTCGCATTCTCACCGGCTTTCTTCCAGGCACCCAGCAGCTGGTCCATGTTGTACCCGTAATCGTTGTCCGTCGGCGCCCTCCAGAAATCAGGCTTCGGGCCTTTCAGCATCATTTCTTTTCCTTTAAAGTTCCACGATTTGAGCATCCCGGTTTCAAGATCGAAGAGAAGCTTCATGTTCTGCCCGCTAATCTCAAGCGTTTTATCCAGGGCATTTGTTTTAAGCACTGCCAGGGGGTCAATATCTGCTGCCGGTTTCTTTTCTTCAACAGGAAGCTTTATCTGTTCGGCTGCATAGACATGGTCTGCAGGGACCGAGTTCCATTCATCGTCCCTTGTGAAACTGACATTCAGGAAATACTCTGATCCCGGTTCAGGCTTAATCCCGGGAATGGGTATAGTGAAATCGGAAGAGGTTTTTGGCTTGAAGCCATTCATCGGTACTGTTCCCGAGCCCAGTGTCTTTCCATCGGAGACAACTTCCCAGTTGAATGTAAATTCCGAGAGATCCGTGAAATCATATTTGTTGGTAACCTTCAAAAGTCCTTTCTTCAGGTCAACAGGTTCAATACCGACATACTGGTACACTTTTTTGACTTCATTCAAACCCGGATGCGGTGTTCGGTCGGGCCATACGAGCCCGTTCAGGCAGAAATTGCCGTCGCTGGGCATACCCGGTTCGCCGAAATCGCCACCATAAGCCCAGTATTTTTCCCCGTTCTCATCTGTTTTCTGAATACCCTGGTCCACCCAGTCCCACACAAAAGCGCCCTGCAGTTTCGGATATTTTTCGATCACATCCCAGTAATCCTGCAAGTTGCCGGTCGAGTTACCCATTGCGTGAGCATATTCGCACATTATCAACGGCCTGTCCTTTGAAGCATCCTTTGCATAAGCTTCAATTTCTTCAATACGGGCATACATCGGGCACCAGATATCAGTGTGTCTTTCAGGAGCATTGGTTTCCTTTTCAGCGCGCTCGTACTGCACGGGGCGCGTTACATCCCTGCCTTTGATCCATCTGTAACCATCGAGGAAATTGTGCCCGTCACCCGCTTCATTGCCCATCGACCAGATTATCACTGAAGGATGGTTCTTGTCACGTTCAACCATTCTCTGCATCCTGTCGAGGTGTGCAGGACCCCATTCAGGCTTGTCTGCAAGTGTCACATCCTTGTCATAACCCATCCCGTGCGATTCAATATCAGCTTCGTCAACAAGATAGAGGCCATATTTGTCACACATCTCGTACCACAGTTCCTGCTGGGGGTAGTGCGACGTCCTGACGGCATTGATATTATTCGCCTTCATGAGCTTTATGTCCTTCATGATGGTTGCTTCATCGACAACATGGCCGTTGACGTCATGATGCTCATGCATATTGGTGCCTTTGATATGTATTGGTACGCCGTTTACCAGCAACTGAGAGTTAACGATTTCGACTTTGCGGAAACCGACTTTTGCGCTTACACATTCAAGAACATTCTTGTCCTTATCAATGAGACTTATTACAAGTGTATACAACTGAGGTTTTTCAGCCGACCATTTTTTCACTGAGGGTAACTGCTGTGATATGTCTGCAGATCCCCGGCCTTCCTTAAGCTCTACATCCCTTTCCTGTGTAATGACTATCGAAGAATCATCGACCACCGAAGCCACAATGGTGTATTTCGAATTGTCTTCAGCAACTCCTTTAAGAGAAACATTAAGATTAAGACGGCCTATCGAGTAATTGTCCTCGAGATCACCGACAGCGTAAAAATCGCGTATATAGGTTTTTGGTCTTGCATGAAGGAAAACTGAACGCTGTATGCCGCTGAGCCTGAAAAAATCCTGGTCCTCCAGGTAGCTGCCGTCGCTCCACCTGTACACCTCTACAGCCAGGCTGTTGTTGCCTTTTTTGAGGTACTTTGTAATATTGAACTCAGCCGGCATCTTGCTGTCCTCGCTGTAGCCCACAAGCTGCTCGTTCACCCAGACATAAAATGCCGAGCTCACTGCGCCGAAATTCAGGTATATCTCTTTCCCTTCCCATTCTGAGGGGATCCTGAAATTTCTTTTATACGACCCCACGGGGTTCCAGTCATGAGTAACAAAAGGAGGAACTATCTCCTGTGGCCTTCCGGTATTCTGCTGGTCATATTTCTGATCTCTTATGCCGTAAATCTTCCTGTAAAGAACGAAAGGATAAGGAATATTCGTATACACCGGCACATCATAGCCTTTCATCTGCCAGTTCGATGGCACATCTGTTTCCTTCCAGTCACGAGTGTCGTAATCATCCTTAAAGAACCAGTAAGGGCGTTCTGCCGGAGTATTCGCATAATTGAATTTCCACTTTCCATCCAGTGATAAATAATTCGGGGAACTCGATTTTTCTCCTTTTGCCGCACTCGTGGCATCGTTGAAGCTGATAAGTGTTGCATGAGGATCTTCACGGTTTACGTTGAAAACTGCAGGATTCTCCCAGTCACGCGGTTCTTTTTCCGTGAATGGCACTCCTTCATATTTCGAGTATTTCTTACATCCTGTTAAAATCATTGTAATCAATAGAATACAAGCTCCGGTCTTCTTCATGGTCAGTGATTGATTTTGGTGCTGAATATACTAAAATTAAAGAAACCTCTTATTAAGGATTTCTTCTGCAATAACGATATCCTCCGCTGAATTAATATTCAGGAATGCATTTTTAATCATGGATGGATTGCCCGTGTCGAAATAGGACAGCCGGCAATGAATGAGAAAATCCCTTACTGCATTGGGATTGATTCCGGACAGGTATGCTTCCAGGGATTTCAGGATATTTCTGCTGTAAATTGCATGCAAAGGCTCAATCAGGGCGCCTGCCCGGGGTACAACAACATCTGTATCCTGATTCTTAAAAAGATCTATTTGTTTAAGAACAAGGGGTTTATCAATTAACGGCATGTCGCCCGCAAAAACAAAAACTGCCATGCCTTCTGAATTCACGAGGGCAGAATGAATCCCCCCGAGGGGACCTTTTCCCTTGAATATATCATTAACAATTATAAGATCACTCTGAGTAAATTGATCAGGTGAATTGCTTACAAGGACAACCTTATTAAAAACTTCATTCAAAACAGAAAGCATGCGCGACAAAATAGTCTCCCCTCCCACCATGATGGCAGGTTTGACTATTCCGCCCAGCCTTTTCGCCGAACCTCCTGCAAGTATTGCAGCTGATATGTCAGATTCCATCGGAGCCTTTCAATAAACACTAAATTACGTTGTTTTATCGTGATATTTTTTGTAATTTCATAAGTTATTGCTCCTTCAGTGTCAGAAAATCAAAAATTATCCAATGGAAAAAAACATCAGGGATCTTTACACCGATTACAGGAAAGGCGGCACTGATCGCCGGACATTCCTTAAAAAGCTTGGCATCCTTACAGGCAGCTCCTATGCAGCAGCATCTCTGATTCCGGTCCTGGAATCAGGTTATCCTTTCCAGGATGATGATCTTGTAACGGAATTCATCAAATATCCTGCTGAAACCGGCGACATGAAGGCATTCATGGCACATCCGAAGAATGGCAGGAAATTCCCGGGAGTGATTGTGATCCATGAAAATCGCGGACTTGTCCCGCATATACAGGATGTTACCAGGAGAATGGCGCGGGAAGGTTTTCTTGCACTCGCGCCGGACGCATTAACCCCTGTTGGCGGTACACCTGCGGATGTCATCAATGCAGGGGAGCTTTTCAAGAAGCTTGTTCCCGAACAGACGACCAAAAATTTTGTGGCAGCAGTCAAATATCTCAAAACCAACCCTCTTTGCACAGGAAAGGTAGGATGCACAGGCTTTTGCTGGGGCGGCGCAATGACAAACCAGGTTGCCGTGAATTCGCCCGATCTTGATGCAGCTGTTCCATATTATGGCATGCAGCCATCAGAACAGGATGTAGAGAAGATAAAAGCTCCCATTATGGCTCATTATGCCGGAAACGATGAAAGGATCGATGCCGGGATCCCTGCCTTCGAATCAGCCCTTAAAAAATACGGTAAGGAATACCAGATCTTTATGTACCCGGGGGCGGGACATGCCTTCAACAATGATTCCAACCCGGAAAGGTACAATGCCGAAGCCGCAAAGCTTGCCTGGGGAAGGACAGTGGGGTTCTTTAAAGAGAAGCTGAAGTAGACTCCTCCACCACAGACCTCAGCCCCTAAATCATCCGGGATCAAGCCCCTCCCACCCCGGGGGAGGGGTTGGGGAGAGGCCGGCGGTGAACTACTGGTTCTTCCATACCTGGCTTATCGCCTCTATGAAGGGTTTACAGTGACTGAAGAAATATTTATATCCTTCGCAGAGATAGTTCAGCCCGGGCTCGCCGTCGGGAGTGACTGAGAACCTGTTTTTGGGGCACTCGCCGTTGCACATCTCCCTCACATCGCAATAGATGCAATACCTTGGCAGGGTGTTCAGCTTTGCCGTTCCGAACTTCAGCTGTTTCCTGCTGCCAAGCATTTCCCGGACCGTCATCGACCTGACATTGCCTATCCTGTGATCTGCATCAACAAAATGGTCGCAGGAATAGAAATCGCCATTGTGCTCTATCACCGGCACACCTCCGCACTCTTTTTTGAAAATGCATAAAGTATGATGCTGCCTGAATGCCGTTCTTGCAGCTTCCTCGAATACCTGGATCTTAATCTTGCCTATGTCCTTTTCGACCCATTCATCAAAGACCTTTGAAAGGAAAATCCCGAAGGCTTCAGGCTGCACGGATCTCAGAGACACCCCTTTCGGCATCTCCGGCGACCTTTCAACCAGCGGAAGAAATGTAATGAATTTCGCACCCAGCCTTTTAAAGGAATTATATACAGTTACCGGCTGCATGACATTCTCAGAATTTACAACACAGAGTATCTCCGGGATAATGCCATATTTCTTCAGCAGCCTGAATCCGTTCACCGCCCTGTTGAACGAAGGTAACCCGTCCCTGTTCTTCCGGAAGCTGTTGTGCAGCTTTTCAGGCCCGTCGAGGCTTAGCCCCACTATGAATTTTTCAGATGCCAGGAATTTGCACCATTCTTCATCTATCAAGGTGCCGTTTGTCTGTATGCCATTCAGTACAACGCTTCCTTCAGGCTTGTGTTTTTTCTGAAGCCCGACTACTTTCCTGTAAAAACCGATCCCGGCAAGCAGAGGCTCTCCGCCATGCCAGGAGAATGTCACTGTTCCGCTATCTGCAGCATTGAAATGACTTATGATATACCTTTCCAGGAGATCATCGGACATTATATAGTCTTCTCCGTCAGCCCTCAGGTTCCTTTTCGGAAGGTAATAGCAATAATCACAGGCAAGGTTGCATTCTGCTCCTGCCGGTTTAACGAAAACCTGGAATTCGCCTGTGCTGCATATTTTTTTCAGGTTTTCCATCTGATGATTTTCTGTTCAGCCGTTTGAGGTACATCCATCCGGACCCTCCAGTCAACCGGGTAATAATTGTTGAGCCGTGTACCTATATTTTTTACAAAACCCAGGTACGTCTCTTTATATTTAACGGCATTCCATCCTTTCAAATTGCCGGTATGTTTCATTTCACCCCGGCCGAGGAACTTCATCGCTGAATCGTAATCAGCGCTGATCACCGGGAATGCTTCATCATCAATATGCTGTGAAAGAGCAAGCTCATGAGACGGTATGTGATCATCCTTCATCATCGTTGAAACAAGAGTCCCTGCCTTTATCACGTTCAGACTACCTGCAAGATACTCATATTCCGCGGGAGAACATGCTGCAGAAATCAGGTAATTGCCTTTCCTTATGTAACTTTCCTGCGGAAATGAAGCCCATTTATGCAGAAGAGAAAACTCTTCAGTGGGTACAGTTACCGGTTTTTGCCTCTTTCTGAAGCCGGCGGAATCAGAGTGGGAAGTCTTCCGTACCACTGAGATAAAGAAACCTTCGCCGCGTATCTTTCCCGGGAAAAAACCGTATCCGTAAATATTATCCCTGCTGATTTCGGTTATGCCTTCTAATGATGAAACATCAATCCTCAGGCTTTCGGATTCATCCTGCCGTGAAAGCCAAATGATGTTTTCCTCGTTTTCAGCCGGGTTGAAGGTGCACGTGCTGTAAACGAGAAGGCCTTTTTCCTTCAGCGAAGGCCATATGTCCATCAATATCCTCTTCTGCCTTGCGGCACATAGTCCGGTGTTGCCGGACGACCATTCCCTTATGGCAGCTTCATTGCGGAACATGCCTTCACCCGAGCAGGGGGCATCCACAACAATAACGTCGAAATATCCTTTCAGCTTTGAGAATGCAGAGGCATCATTTTGCGTGACAATGGTGTTTCCCTTTCCCCATTTCGACACCGTTTCGCCGAGTACTGCGGCACGAGATCTTATAACTTCGTTTGAGACGAGAACGCTCCCGCTGCCGATCAAATCGGAGATCTGGATGCTTTTCCCTCCCGGTGCCGCACAGAGATCCAGCACTCTCAGGTTTTCGGCTGATCTTAAAAAATCTCCTGATATTTTCCCAAGGAACATCCCTGAGGCTTCACGCGGATAATAACAGCCGGCATGAAAGAGCGGATCGAGGGTGAATGAAGGACGCGATTCAAGATAATACCCGTTTTCGCACCACGGTACCTGAACTGAATTCCCGGGAACCTGGTTCCATTTTCCCGGATTAACAAGAATGCTCACCGGGGAAGGTTCGCCAAGCGCTTCCAGCAGGGAACCGGAATCGATGTATTCCTGTGTTTTGAGACGTTTTATGAATTCCGGTGGGAACATATATATTTGGAGAATAATCTTTTTCTATAGTCTCCCTTCCTTTTCAACAATCAACCATCCCGACCCGGAACAATTTTTTGCAGCAAGAATGATTTCTCTCCGGGTCACCCCTCCTTCAAAAGGAAGGGAGACTACCGTAATTGGCTACCCTTTAAAAATTATTTTACCGCAATCCTGAATATTGTTATGCTCGCCGGTCCTGCTTCAAGCTTTCCGCTGAACTCAGCTTTTCCGGGTCCTTCAATAACAACAACAGGTTTCTGTCCCGGTTCATTCGTCGACATCAGGTCAGGAGCTGTGACCCGCCATATTTCGGCTGATGTGGATGTTTCATTTCCTGATATTGAAACAGGGAACTTTACAGGTTCCATAGTGGGATTGACGACCGAGAGGCATAGCGTATCCTTTGCTTCCGTTAGTGTCGCACCAATATTAAGCGGCCTTGTTTCACCGGTTATCTCGACGGGAATGAAGCCGAATTTATGCCTGTAAAGCTTCAGCACCTGTCCCGTTGCATCGAGTACTGAATGTGTTGTACTTGTCTTTATGCAGCCGATTACATTGACCGTCTGGGCATAGTTGGCCATATAGATTATATCTGAATTTTTAGAGTATTCATTCAGTCCGGCTGCGATACCCATGGCATCCCTGTAGAAATACCTTGTTCCGAGCTCGCCATAGATGTGAGGTCCGTACCAATAGTTCCATTCATCCATGCATATTCTGATATCCTTTCCATGAAGGGCCGGTATCTGGTCGCGGTAGATCCTGTGTGCATCGGCTTTCTGGCGGATCGCATCGGGGATCTGGTTGACATGTGTCATCAGCCCGCCGCCATGATAATCCTGCTTGTAGAAATGCTCGCTGATATAATCCATCCTGTCTGCACAGTTTGACAGGATCATTTTATCCCATGGCCCAAGGTCACCTACGGATATAAGCTTTATTGAAGGATCCACGGATCTCATCCTGTCTGAAAAATCATTGTTCTTCATAACAAACTGTTCCGTCGACATGTGGCCGAGCTGCCAGTTCCCGTACATCTCATTCCCGATTGACCAGAATTTCACATGCCATGGTTTTAAGCGGCCATTAGCAGATCTCAGCTTACCCATTGGTGTATCTTCAGCTCCGTTTGTATACTGAACTTCGGCCATAGCTTCATCCGAGCTGCCCAATCCGGCATTGACAGCTATATAAGCTTCAGTGTTAAGTAATTCACAGAAGCGCATGAATTCGTGAATTCCGACATCATTATTTTCAACGCCGCTCCATGCCGGATTTTTCCGGGGCGGACGTTTATCCCTGTCTCCTATTCCGTCGCGCCAGTTGTAACCGCTGACAAAATTTCCCCCGGGCCAGCGGTAAACAGGTGCATTGAGCTCTTTCAGAAGTCCGAGCACATCAGATCTGAAGCCATCTATGTTGTCGTCGGGCATCAGCGTGAGAGTGCCGACATAAAGTTTCCCTTCAGCGCCTGGAACAACTGATATCACTGCATCATGAACCAGTGCGGTTGATTTGAAGCTGACAGGATAAGAAGCAAAATTTCCTGTTATGCCGTCAATGCTGACCTCCTGATCTTTGCCGTTACACCTGAGGATGACAGAAGCTTTGTTCATCCCTCCCGTACCTCTCAGAACGATATGCCCCGAATAATTCATGTTCTCCTTCAATCCAAGATTTTCCTGGACCAGAATGGCTTTGCTTTCTTTTTCCGAAGAAAGGACAGGAGTGTGAGCGCCTGTATAAGGTTCCTTTTCGTCCATTGAGAAAAGCTTCTCATTGCCGCTGACCCTCCAGGCTGATTCCCGCGAACCGGGAGCATACCAGAATTTCCTGTCCTCCAGGACCTCTGCCCAGATGCCACCGTAAATACACCGGCCAAGGTGTTCAATGAACTGGCCATAAACATACACCGGCATTGGTTGCGAAGCTTTGGCTGTATTGATGTTAACAGCAGTCTTGATGTTCTCGGATGAGACATAATCGATCTTAAAATCGTCGAACCATGCCCTTCCCCTGGCCCTGCCGCTTACATCCAGCAAACACGACAGGATGGTACAGTCATTGTTCCCCGTTTCAAAATCAAGCTTAACCTGTGTCCAGTCGGTATTGCCCGTGAAACCGATAGTATCCGATTTAAGTCCGTCAAGCCTGAAGCCTGCTCCTTTGCCCCTGTCCGATTCAAGCCCTTCTGTTTTTACCCATCCGGTAAAAGTGTATTTTGACCAGGGTCTGAGAAGCACCTTTGTGCTCCATCTGCCGTTTGCATACCTGTCGGCTTTGATGAAAAGGCTTTTACTGCCTGAATGCGCAACATTATCATAAAAGTGGACCGCGTATCTCGACCTTGCGTCGGTTGTCCAGCCATCCACGACAGAACCGTCGGTGATCTCCGCTGAAGAATTGCGGATAAGCCCGGCTTCTTGTTTGTTTTTATTGCAGGAAGCAAAAGCAAGCACTGCAGCCAGGAGGAACAAATAATACTTTTTCATAATACAGGGTTGAAGATTAGTCATTAGTCTCAGTCTTTCGTCGGCTTTTTCTCCAGATATAATAAACTGGAATGCCCAGCAGCACAATAGCGAGTCCCCGCAAAGTGAAAACCGGTTTATAGATTAGAAGGATGATCATTATAAATACAGTGGACAGGATGTATATTGCCGGGATCACCGGGTAACCGACGGCTTTATAAGGTCTTGGAGCATCCGGCAGCTTTCGCCTGAGTATGAAAATCGAGAGGATCGTCAGTGTAAAGAAGATCAGGACGGCGAAGATGACATAATCCAGCAGGTCGGTATATGTTCCTGAGAGGCAAAGCAAAACAGCCCATATACCCTGGAGCACGAGCGCAAAACCAGGTACCCCGTTTTTATTTATTTCTGCAACTTTTTTGAAAAACAGGCCATCCCTGGCCATGGCGAAATACACTCTCGGGCTTGCCAGTATAAGCCCGTTATTGCAGCCGAAAGTGCTGATCATAATGAATATTGCCATTATAGCTGCGGCATAATCTCCGAATACAACACTCATTGCCGACGTTGCAACCCTGTCGTCAGTGGCAAACTGGATTCCCCTGCTCATCACGTCTATTCCGTCAGGCGATCCTGAAAGGGGGAGGATCCTTATGTAAAGAAAGTTTATTATGATGTACAGCGCGCTGACGAAAAGAGTGCCAAGGATAAGGCTCAGCGGCACATTCCGTTTCGGGTTAATCACCTCCTCGGAAACATATGTGACTGTATACCATGCATCCGCACTGAACAATGAACCGACAAGCGCTGTGCCTATGCCGGCGATCAGGGCAAAACCGGCAAGAGGGATCACCTGTCCGCCTGCAGTAACTTTTGCCGCATCCCAAAAAACAGATTTATTTATCTCCCATGATGTGAGTCCTTTTGTCGCAAAGAAGCCGATTGCAATAAATCCGAACAGGGCGAGGACTTTGGTCGAGGAAAATATGTTCTGCACTGTTTTCCCGGTGACGATCCCGAGTGTGTTGAGCCAGGTAAGAAAGCTTATCATGGCTATTGCGACCACCATTGTGCTGTTCACTTTCAAAGGGCCAAGGGCAAGAAGCACGTTTTTCTGAGATATCCAGGGGAAGAGCACGCCTGAGAATTTTGCGAATGCAACAGCAACCGCTGCAATGGTACCGCATTCTATTACGAGGAAGGTAGTCCAGCCAAAGAGGAACCCGATCATCGGGTGGTAAGCTTCCCTGAGGTAAACGTACTGACCCCCGGCGCCCGGCATCATCGAGGCAAGCTCTCCATAGCTTATCGCTCCGATAACTGTTAATAGTCCCGTTATAATCCAGCATACCATCAGCCACCCGGGAGACCCCACCGTCCTGGCAATTTCGGCGCTTACAATAAAAATACCCGAACCGATCATCGCTCCGGATACTATCGATACGCCGTCGAAGAGATTTATGCGCTTCTGGAAAGTATGTTTTTCTGGCATTTGGGAGACTACTTTTTTTTCAAAAATAAGGAAACATTCGTGACAAAACAATCCTTTGTGACCTTCATGCATACCTTTGTGTTCTATTATATAAAAGCTTGCCAGCCCATGTGGATCGGTGATGATGGAAGGAAAGAATTTTATTTATAAATTTTTATAATTTTAAGAATTCACTTACCAACCTGAACTATGAAAAAGATATCCAAAAACCTGCTTGCATTATCGCTATTTATCCTGCTGAGCGCCAGCGCATTTACACAGTCGAACACCGGTCTTGTAAAGGTCATTATCGCACCTGACCACAAAGACTGGACATACAAAACAGGCGAACAGGCAAAATTCTCGGCAGAGGTGCTGAAATATGGCAACCTGGTCGACAATGTCACTGTCGACTATGAAACCGGGCCTGAAACTATGCCTGATGTAAAGAAAGAAGGCGTTGTACTGAAAAATGGGAAAATGGAGTTCACCGGAACGATGAAGACACCGGGTTTTTACCGTGTAAGGGTGTGGGCAGTCGTTGACGGGAAAAGGTACGAAGGCCTTGCGACGGCAGGTTTCGATCCTGAAAAAATTCAGCCCACAGTCAGCAACCCCGCTGATTTTGATGGCTTCTGGACCAATGCGATTGCTGAAGCACGGAAATTAAACCTCGATCCAAAGCTCACGCTGCTGCCCGACAGGTGCACCAGCGACGTGAATGTTTACCATGTCAGCTTCCAGAATGATGCCCCTGCATCAAGGATCTACGGCATACTGGCCGTGCCGAAAAAAAGCGGAAAATATCCTGCCATACTGAGGGTACCCGGTGCAGGAATAAGACCATACGGAGGTGACGCAAGAACTGCTTCACTCGGAATCATAACTCTTGAAATAGGAATCCACGGAATCCCGGTTATCCTTGATCCCCAGGTCTATAACGATCTGAACGGGGGCCCGCTCACAGGCTATTGGGGCATAAGGATGAATGACAGGAACACTCACTATTATAAGAGAGTTTATGTCGGTTGTGTAAGGGCTGTAGACTTCATTTATTCTCTTCCGGAGTTTGACGGCAGCAATGTGGCAGTCACAGGAGGAAGCCAGGGCGGAGCACTGACCATTGTCACTTCAGGGCTCGATCCAAGGATCAAATATGCCGCAGGAATGTACCCGGCACTATGCGACTTTTCAGGTTATCTCAATAAAAGAGCAGGCGGCTGGCCGCATTACTTTAAAAATACAGCCCCAAAACCAAATGAAGTTGAGACACTACAATACTTTGACGTGGTCAATTTTGCAAGAAGGGTGAAAGTGCCGGGCTTATATACCTGGGGATACAACGACCTGACGTGTCCGCCGACTTCAATGTATTCAGCCTATAACGTGATCACAGCCCCGAAAGAGCTCCGGATCTTCCAGGAAACCGGCCACTGGACTTTCCCTGAACAGAACGAGATGATGAACAACTGGCTTGTAAGCAAGCTGACCGGAAAATGAAAATAAGCTCTTTCATATTAATTCTGTCAATCTTGTTCCGGACAGCCTGCGGCCAGGTCCACCCAGAGCTGAAAATACTGACAATAGGAGATTCGAACGGAGCAGCTGCTGAAGGCTGGCCGGAACAATTGAAAAAACTTTTCCCCAGCGCACTCATAATCAACAAATCAATTTCCGGGAATACTATCGGATTCGATAATCTTCAGAGGGAAAGCCTGAACACTGTCAAAAACATTTCATCTTACCTCGACGAAGCTTATCATCAAACAGGGGAGCTTGATTTTATACTGATCTGCGTCGGTACGAATGATACCAAAAGGATCTTCGTCGATCAGCAGAAAGAGGTTCCTGAAAATCTGAGTAATATTTTTACTCAGATAAAACTTTATATTTCTGAGAAAAACAAGAAATTGCCGCAT
>DATGWQ010000121.1:0-15072 GCA_035299385.1 Bacteroidales bacterium
TTTTGTATATGCCATATCCGAAATGACGTACCAGCAGAACAAGCGGAAAATTATCAATGATCCTGTTTATGGTTTTATAAGCATCCGCAGCGAATTAATTTACGATATCCTCGAACATCCCTGGTTTCAGCGTCTCAGGAGCATAAAGCAGCTCGGGCTTACGAGCTACGTCTACCCGGGTGCGACTCACACACGTTTCCAGCATGCTATCGGAGCCCTTCACCTTACATGTATGGCAATAGAAACACTCAGGAACAAAGGTATATCGATCTCTGAAGCGGAAGAGGAGGGTACCTGCCTTGCGATATTGCTCCATGATTGCGGTCACGGCCCTTTTTCCCATGCACTGGAAACGTCTATTATCAGCAATATCTCGCATGAGGATATTTCTATCCTGCTTATGCAGATACTGAATGAAGAGTCCGGCGGAAAGCTCAGCCTGGCACTTGAGATTTTCAGGGGAACATACAGCCGGAGATTTTTGCATGAGCTCATCTCCGGGCAGATAGACATGGACCGTCTTGATTATCTGATGCGCGACAGCTTCTTTACCGGGGTCATTGAAGGTTCGGTTGGCTTCGACCGTATAATAAGGATGCTGAATGTGTCAAAAGACAGCCTGGTGATCGACGAGAAAGGAGTGTATTCGATTGAAAAGTTCCTTGTTGCCAGGCGCCTCATGTACTGGCAGGTGTACATGCACAAGACCGTGCTGTCGTCAGAGAGCCTTCTTGTTAAAGTTCTCAAGCGGGCAAAAGAGCTTGCACTGGAGGGGACTGAGATATATGCCACGCCGGCGCTGAGGTTCTTCCTTTATAATAATATATCAAAGGAGGATCTTCTTACCGCAAGGCTGTTTACTCCATACCTGATCGCCTCAAATTTCACACGTCTCGACGACAACGATATAATGGTTTGTGCCAAATACTGGTCCGATGAGAAGGACCCCGTTCTTTCAGACCTTGCAAAAAGGCTGATCAACCGCGACCTGTTCGCCATAGAGCTTCAGAATGAACCTTTTCCTGAAACAAAGGTGAAAAAACTCAGATCATGTCTCATGGAAAGGCTCGGGATACAGACTGAAATGGCCGATTATTACGTTTTCTCAAACAGCATATCGAACCTGGCATATACACCTGAATACCCTGAAGTCAGGATATTGCTGAAAGATGGCAGGACAGTGAATATTTCAGAGGTTTCGGATATGTTTGACCACAGGTTTATTTCTGAAAGGATAATAAAGTATTTTCTTTGCTATCCGAAAGAATGCCGGTGACCCCCAAACCCCCCAAGGGGGGCTTTGGCTTGTGAAAATTAGATGGTTAGAGGATATTATTAAGTGTGAGAATCAAAGTCCGTTCTGGGGGATTTAGGGGTAAAAAAGGAAGGATTGCAGGTGACTCTCCGAAGGTTAAAAGGTTGGAGATGAATTAAATTTGCATCATGGAAGAATTCAGAAAGCCAATGTATTTCGGAGCTAAGCCGATTGTATTTCAGGCTGCAAGACTTCTTCGTGAGAATATGACAAATTCGGAAAGACTTTTGTGGGAGAAACTTAAAGAAAAAAAGATAAATGGCTTAAGATTCAGAAGGCAGCATCCTATTGATATCTTTATTGCGGACTTTTATTGTCATGAAGCCAAACTTGTTGTAGAAGTTGATGGAGAAATTCATAAGGATAAAGAAGATTATGATATTGGAAGATCTGCTGAGATGGAGAAATTTGGGCTTGAGGTTATCAGATTCAAGAATTCTGAAATCGAAAATAATATAGAGGATGTTGTCAGGAAAATCGAAAATGCAGTAAATGTTAGAATGCAAAGTCCCCCTTGGGGGATTTAGGGGTAAAAAGGAAGGATTCAGGTGTTAGGAGTAAGTACCAGGTAGTAAGTAGAATGGATTATATTAATATACAAAATTTTTCTGAAACATACAAAAATAATACAGTATGGAATTTGATGCAGCAACAATAGCAGGATTTCTCAAGGGAGAGGTCGACGGCGATCCCAATGTAAGGGTGAATACCATTGCAAAGATAGAAGAAGGCCATCCCGGGGCGTTGTCCTTTCTTGCAAATCCGAAATACGAGCATTACATATATACGACTAAGTCGTCGATTGTATTGGTGAACAGGTCTTTTTCGCCTTCATCTAAGGTTGAGTCAACTCTCATCCGGGTTGAAAATGCCTACGAAGCATTTGCATCCCTCCTTCGGCTTGTCGACCAGGCCAGGCCCAGGAAGAAAGGCATTCATGCAACCGCTGTCATAGAACCCACTGCAACAATAGGTTCTGATGTTTACATAGGTCCTTATGCCTACATAGGAGAAAAGTGCCATGTGGGAGACGGCACATCGATCTATCCGCATGTTTACATCGGTGACAATGCAACAGTTGGAAACAACAGCATACTCTATCACAGGGTGACTGTATACCATGAATGTGTGATCGGAAATAACTGCATTATTCACGCAGGTACAGTTGTCGGAAGCGACGGGTTCGGTTTTGCCCCGCAGTCTGACAATGAATTCATGAAGATCCCCCAGCTCGGGAATGTTGTAATAGAAGACGATGTCGAAATCGGTGCAAATGTCACTATCGACAGGTCGACAATGGGATCGACTTTCATCAGGAGAGGGGTGAAACTCGACAACCTCATCCAGGTTGCACATAATGTTGAAATAGGAGAGAATACGGTTATGGCGGCGCTCACCGGTATCTCCGGATCGACCAAAGTTGGCAAAAATTGCATGTTTGGAGGCCAGGTAGGTCTTGCAGGTCACATCAAAATAGCGAATGGAACCAGGATTGGTGCACAAGCCGGGGTAATAAGCGATATAAAAGAAGAGAACACATCAGTAATTGGCTCACCCATCATGGATGTAAAACAGTTTCTCAGGGCTTCTGTGGTATTCAGAAGCCTGCCGGAAATGAAAAGCAAGCTGACCAGCCTTGAGAAAGCAGTGGATAATCTGAAAAAGAAATAATTATCTTTTTTTCCTTTCTGGTCCGGCACTAAATTGAATGCATGCAGGGAAAATCTTATAGAATATTAAGTTTTTTTTATTCTTTTGCATTGAATTTTAAATAACCTGACCTTAATGAGCGAGAAACAAAGAACCCTTGCAACGGAAATCAGCCTCACAGGCAAGGGATTGCATACAGGAATAAACGTAACGATCACTTTCAAGCCGGCGCCCGCCAATCACGGTTATAAGTTCTGCAGAACTGACCTGCCGGGAAAACCCGTCATTGATGCCCTTGCAGAAAATGTCAGCGACACCCAGCGGGGAACTACACTCGTGCAGAATAATGCATCTGTTGCAACTGTCGAACATGCTCTTGCCGCTCTTTACGGTTTGCAGGTAGACAACGCCCTCATTGAGCTGAACGGGCCCGAGACGCCCATTATGGGAGGATCTTCATGGAGATTTGTCGAGGCAATAAAGCAGGCAGGCATTGTGGAGCTAAAGGAAGAGAGAAACTATTTTGTAATAAAGCAGAAACTGACTTTTTCCGAGGAAGAGCATGGAGTTGACCTGATAGTATATCCTGACGATCATCTCAGCATTAACGTCCTTATAGATTATAACTCCAAAATTCTCGGTAACCAGTATTCTATCCTTGATTCGATAGCTGACTTCGAGGAAAAGATATCCAGGAGCCGTACATTCGTCTTCTTTCATGAGCTGGAACCTCTTTACAAGGCCGGCAGGATAAAGGGCGGCGATCTTGACAATGCAATTGTGATCCTTGAGAAAGAAGTCGAACAATCGGAAATCGACAGGATAGCGCAATTGTTCAACCGTCCGGGGATAAACACACATAACGCAGGCGTGCTGAACAACACCGAGCTTTTGTACCCCAACGAACCGGCCCGTCACAAGCTGCTCGATATTATGGGCGATATTGCACTTGTAGGGCATCCCATAAAAGGCAAGATTGTTGCCACAAGGCCCGGACATCATGCAAACACAAGACTGGCGAGGCTCATCAGGCAGGAGATGAAAAAAGCGGCTTCAAAGAAGAACATCCCGGTGTATGATCCTTCACAACCGCCTGTCTATACAATCGAGGATATCAAGAAGAGGCTGCCCCACAGGTTTCCATTCCTTCTTGTTGACAAGATAATCTCACTTGATGAGAGTACTATCGTGGGCATTAAGAATGTTACCTTCAATGAAGCATTTTTCCAGGGTCATTTTCCCGAGGAGCCTGTGATGCCGGGTGTCCTGATGGTCGAAGCCCTGGCGCAGACCGGCGGATTGCTGGTCCTGAGCATGGTCGACGAGCCGGAAAAATACTCGACATATTTCCTGAAGATAGACAAGCTGAAATTCAAGCATAAGGTTGTCCCAGGGGATACACTAATACTCAAAATGGAGCTGACTGATGCGATGCGCCGCGGAATAGTATCAATGTTCGGACAGGCTTTTGTCGGTAACAATCTTGCTGTCGAAGGCGAAATGACGGCACAGGTAATAAAAAACAAATAGTCAGGTAATGGTATCGAATCTTGCTTTCGTTCATCCCGGTGCAATCCTCGGAAAGGATGTAAAAGTCGACCCTTTTGCATATATCGATGACAATGTTGTTATTGGCGACGGGACATGGATCGGGCCAAATGCAACAGTCCTCTGGGGCGCCAGGATAGGTAAGAATTGCCTCATTTTCCCTACCGCAGTCGTTTCAGGCATTCCGCAGGATCTTAAGTTTAAGGGTGAGGAAACGACAGCAGAAATTGGAGACAACACCACGGTACGGGAAGGATCCACTGTTAACAGGGGAACTGCAGCTGTGGGCAAAACCACCGTGGGAAGTAACACCCTGCTTATGGCATACACGCATGTAGGACACGACTGTGCCATTGGAGATTGCTGTATAATCGGAAACACCTGCGGCCTGGCCGGGGAAGTGAAAGTTGATGATTACGCCATAATAAGCGGTGGAACGCTTGTCCACCAGTTTGCCCGGATTGGCGGACATGTTTTCATAGGTGGTGGTTCGAAGGTGAGGATAGATGTTCCTCCATTCATTAAAGCTGACAGGGAGCCTCTGTCTTTCATGGGGCTGAATACAGTCGGGCTGCAACGCAGGGGTTTCGAAAAAGAAAGAATCGACGAGATCCACGAGATCTACCGGGCAATGTACAACATGGGCATGAATGTCTCGCAGGCGCTCGAATTCATTGAGAAGGAATTCAAGCCATCAGCTGACCGTGATTATATACTGGAGTTCTTCCGCAAATCGGAAAGAGGCGTGATCAGGGCCAAATAATTTATCCTGAATGTGCCCATCCCTGTGAAGAGATAGTAATTTCAGATCCCCCGGAACCCACAAGCAAATAGCTGTTTTCATCAGCGGTCATATGGCCGACGACCTTTACATCCTTAATTTTTGAGATCGTTTCAAGTGAGCCGGTCGGAACAGTGAAAAGAAGTTCATAATCCTCACCGCCGTTCAGCGCCGGGGTAACGGGATCGAGGTTGAATTCCTGCGAAAGTGTAGCAGTTTCATGATCAATGGGTATTCTTTCCGAATAAATCCTGCAACCTGTCCCGGACAATTTACAGATATGTATCAGGTCCGATGCCAGGCCGTCAGTAACATCTGTCATGCTGGTCGGGCGTATTCCTGAAGACTTTATTTCTTTCATGGCTTCAACCGGAAACTCAGGCTTGAGCTGTTTTCCAATAATATATTCGTTGCCTGCAAGATCAGGTTGCATATCCTTCTCCTTCTGAAAGAGTTTCCTTTCCCTTTCCAGGAGCTGCAACCCCATGTAGGCAGCTCCGAAATCACCAGTGACACATATCAGGTCATTTGCTTTTGCCCCGTTCCTGTAAATAATATCCTTTTCAGAAACAGAACCGACTGCAGTCACCGAGATGGTCAGCCCTGTAATGGAGCTTGTCGTATCACCGCCTGCCAGATCCACTTCATACCTGTCACATGCAAGCCTGATGCCATCGAAGATTTCTTCCACCTGCTCAACTGAAAATCTTGAGCTGATCCCCAGGCCAACGAGAATTTGTCCCGGCGTCCCGTTCATTGCATAAATATCTGAAATTCCTCTTATTACTGCCTTGTACCCAAGATGTTTTAATGGAGTATAAATCAGATTGAAGTGAATGCCCTCCAGGAAGAGATCTGTTGTTACCAGCGTCAGGTTTTTGCCGGAATTTATCACTGCGGAGTCATCTCCTGCCCCGAAAACAGTTGTCTTATTCTCTTTCCTGGCATTCTTCACAAGATGATTTATAAGGCCGAACTTGCCAAACTTACTTATTGGTGTTCCTTGTTTATCAATGTTTTCCATATATTCTTTTAATTAACACTGAGGATTTACGGCTTAATTTCGTTTCACTAGTCACTCCCTCATCAGCCTCATCCTGTATGAGTTCATCGCTGTTTTGCCAAGCTTTCCTTACAGCAACACATCAGTATACCAAAGCAGGATTAATGTCACGCGAAGCATCAGCCTTCTCTGCGGCTTTATCATTTCATATTGTCGATGATCTTTATTGCATTGTCATGCATCTGTTTCTGTAAATTGGCAGTCAGGGATACTGCAGTATTATAAGATTGGGATGATTTGTTTTTTTCGTTTTCCTGCTTTGCATTTGTAAGGATGGTGCTTATCACTTTGTCAACATCCATTTTGGGATATCGTTTCACTACGGATTCCCACGTTTTCAGGATTTCATCTTTGCTTTTCGCCTGGACGATCATCATAGATATGCGCTTCAGCTCATCGGGTTTCTGTGAACTTGCCGGTATTGAGCAAAATAGACCTGCAAGACATAAAAAAGTGATAAGAAGTGTTTTCATGTAATATACTTTTCATTTTTCCGAAGTTAGTAAAAAAGAGCCAATCATCTGTATTTAAGCAGTACCAATAGGTCGGGTAAAGCTTTTTTATTCCGACTGGCGAACAGCCCCCACGGATATATTCCGTCAGCTCGAGGATATCTTTCATAGAGACAAGCTCTGCATTCTTATTAGCTGACAAATGAGCTGCCTTTTTAAGGTCGCGAATCTCCCACACATGCCTCACGCCTCATGCCTGCCCATAGCTCTTTGCCCTGTGCTCATAGCTCTGCGGCTCTGATCACTACCGGATATCTTCCAGCACATCTTTATATCCCCTGCCTATAGGAATGGATACTCCGTTCACCTCAATTACTTCAGATGTGTACGATTCTATCTTATTGATGGATATTATAAATGACCTGTGAACACGCCTGAACCGGTTTGCAGGCAGCAGGGCTTCCACTTCATGCGTGCTCATTTTTGAAATGTACTCCTTGCCTGTAGTTACAATCTTCACATATTCGCGCTGGCTTTCGATATAGGCAATATCTTCAAGCAGTATCTTCACTTTCTTCTTTTGTACATTCAGGAAAAGATACTTTTTACGATCATCGCCGGTAGCTTCTGCCTTTAAAGATTTGACCTTGTTCACTGCTATCAGAAAGCGTTCGAAGCCAAATGGCTTTAAAAGATAATCAGTTACATTCATATTGAAACCCTCAACTGCATATTGATGATAAGCAGTTGTTATAATTACAGCTGGCGGGGAGGTCATCGTTTTTAAGAAATCCATGCCTTTCAGCTTTGGCAGATGAATATCAAGAAAAATAAGGTCTATTATATTTTCGCGGAGAAAATCAGTCGCCAGGATTGCATCTTTAAAAGTTCCCTTCAGTGCGAGAAAAGGAATTTCCGATATGTAATCTGTTATTACCTTAACAGCCAGCGGCTCATCCTCCACTATTATACATTTTATTTCAGACATGGCTCGCCAGGTTAATTCGCAGTGTTGCCGTAAAAACTGAGTCACCGGGAGCTATAATCATATTAAAGTCTTTATAAAGTAATTCAAGCTGCCTCCTGATGTTGGACAACCCGATATTTTCTACAACCCCGGTTTTGCCCGATCCATCGGAAGAATTTTTTATAGTGAAGCTAAGCTGCCGTTTATTCACTGATAAATGGATATCAATAAACGGACGTCCCGTTGTTTCGGATACCCCGTGCTTGAATGCATTCTCAACCAGGGCTATTAGCAACAATGGCGGTATAGCCTGGTTCATGTCCTCGATGTCGTGATTGAAATTTACCTTCAATGATTCGTCATATCGCAGCTGTTCCAGTGAAATATAATCGCTTATGATCTTTACTTCCTGCCCGATACTTATAAACGCTCCCCTCGTTTCATAAAGCATGAAACGCAGGATCTTTGATAATCGCAGGATGGATTCAGGGGCGAGATCGCTTTTATCCCGCGACAGTGAATAAATATTATTTAATGTATTGAATAAAAAATGAGGATTGGTCTGGGAACGGAGATAGTTCAGTTCTGCAGCCTGCTTCTCAATTTGTAATTGCTGTGCAGCATTTTTTAATTGTATATAGTTATAGATGTGCCTTATTATTCCGAAAAATAAAATCGATTCCATGCTGAATTCCATCCGCTGCTGCAGCGCTTCATCCATTGTGGTGTATGTAGTTAAAGGAGTGTAAAGATGTGCCTGTATTCCAAGCTCTCTCCAGGAATACAAGCCATAAGAATATAAGATCATGTGAAAAAATAACAGCAGAAGTCCAAAAAGAATATTCACTACGACATTCTTACGCTTCTTCAGAACAAACGGAACAGAATACTCAAACAGTATGAAATTGAGCAATGTAACATAAACAACAGCCCAGAAATTGTTAAGTATTATTTGAATGAGTGTTCCCGGATATGTGCTTCTCATAGTCAGAACACCAAGGACCATGAAAGCAAACGCCACCCACAAATAAAATCTTATAAGCTTTATGTTTTTTAACTTCCTGACCATGATATTATTATAATACAAATATCGCGAATTCTTAAATCAATTCAGTAATGTTGAAAACAGGTATTATACGTCGTTGTTTAAGTGTATGATAAAAAATATTCAATAATAACATCCTCTTTTATAATAAGGTCCTGATATATTGTGCTGTATGTTGACGATTCGCTGCAGTCTGTAGACAGCGACCAGTTCGAACCTCACCTTTGATTTAACTTTGGCTAAAATTATCAATAGAGCTATGACAAAGCATGTAAAAACATTTGAATTTGGTGAGACAGTTGAAGGTTTCAACATCCCTGTACTGAATGAACGGGAAATCAGGGCTTCAGCAGGAATACTATTCGTGCTCATGTTCATTTCAATTCTTAAGGTTATTTTCACAGGGAATTTTATCCTGCTGAAATTTGCTGTCATCATTTTCCTGACGGACCTGCTTATCCGGGTGCTTATCAACCCGCGTTTATCACCATCACTTATTCTTGGACGCTTAATTGTAAGAAACCAGGCGCCTGAGTATGTCGGGGCTCCTCAAAAAAAGTTCGCCTGGATAATCGGAATAATTTTTGCGTCAACAATTCTCGTTCTTGTGGATTTAGTGAATTCGTATAGCCCTATAAGCGGTATCCTGTGTTTTATCTGCCTGTTGTTTTTATTCTTTGAAACAGCATTTGGCATTTGCCTCGGCTGCAAGGTTTATTCATTGTTCAATAAAGAAAAAGCAAGATACTGTCCGGGTGAAGTCTGTGATAATAAGAAAAAGCAGGAAATACAGAAAACATCGGCAGCCCAGGTTCTTATCCTTGTTGGATTTATAGTATATATTTTCCTGGCAGTTTCATACTTAAAGGAAGACCTTTCCAAAAGACCCGTTGCACTGTTTGAAAAGGTAAAAACTGCCCGGTCCGAGTAATTAATAACTTCAAAATGATATTAAAGAAGGGGAGAAAATAAAATGAAAAAGCATTTCGGTAAAAAGTTTAATTGCACAACAGGATTAATGTACATTTCCCTGGTATCTCTGCTTGTCATTCAGCCCGCAATTGGTCAGGAAGGATCAAGAAGTAACCTGGTCAGCGCTGAATGGCTTTCCAAAAACCTCGGTAACAAGGATCTCGTGATCCTGGATGCTTCACCTGCACAGGCATTCAAAGCAGGTCATATCACGGGAGCAGTGAACTATGATTTATTCTCTTACGGCCCCCGGGAACTGCCTGTTCCCGAGGTTGAGAAACGGTACCAGTCATGGGGGATAAGTCCGGGAAAGAAGATCATCATATATGACCAGGGAGGGACTATGCTTGCCACCAGGCTTCTTTTCTCCCTCGATTATTATGGCTTTCCCGGGAAGAATATTTACATCCTCGATGGCGGAATTTCCAAATGGAAAGAATCAGGATACGAAGTAACTGCTGATGTGATTCAACCGGCGAAAGGCTCATTTACAATAAACAGGCTCAACAATGCAGTAAAAGCTGATCTCCCGGAGTTCCTGGATGCCTCGGGGGACCCTGCAAAAAACTCGCTTGTGGAAGCCCTTGACCCGTCCTGGCATTATGGAGAGTTGAATGTATTCGGCAGAAGAGGCCATATCCCCAATGCAATTATGCTGCCCGTTGCAGATTTTTATAATCCTGACAAGACCTTCAAATCAAATGAAGAAATAATTAAGATACTGAATTACCGGGGGATAGATCCGGGTAAAACTGTTTATACACATTGCGGTGGAGGAATAGCTGCGAGTGTGCCGTATTTTGCTATAAAATACTTACTTGGCCGGCCGGACGTAAAACTCTTCCCGGGATCTCAGCTTGAATGGGCTGCAGATCCGAGAGAGCTCCCGTTCTGGACTTATGATGCCCCATATCTGATCAGGGATGCTGGATGGCTGCAGGGCTGGGGAGGCAGAATGATGAGGATGTATGGTATTTCGAATGTCAGCTTTATTGACGTCCGTTCAAAGGAGGCTTTCAGCAAGGGCCATATTGAATATGCTGTTAATCTGTCGCCCGTTGACCTTGAGGCTGATTTCAATAGTCCCGGGAAGATGGCAGAATTATTCTCAGTGGCAGGAGTTAATGATTCCGCCGAAGCAGTGATAATCTCCGGTGGCGGACTCACTAAAGAGGCGGCACTGGCTTTTGTTGCGCTTGAAAAAACGGGACAGAAGAAGATTTCTGTATTCATGGACACTGAGGATACCTGGGAAAAGTCCGGATTTAAGATTATTAGTGTTGAAACCGGTATCGATGCAACAAAACCAGTGATTGAAAAAACAAATTCTGCCACGGGATACCCTGTCAATACGAGGAACGGCATTATCATTACCGATCCGGCAAGTGTAAAGGGTATTTTTCCAAGGATAGTTATTGAATCCGGCAATGGCATTTCTTCAAAAATCCGGGAGGGGAAAATCATTAACCTACAATATACAGATCTGCTTAACAGTGACGGCGCTCCAAAACCGGCAAAAGATATCTGGAGTATCCTGTCAAAAGCAGGGGTACCGGAATATGCAGAAATTGTATGCTATTCCGATGATCCGGGTGAAGCTGCGATTGTTTATTTCACTCTGAGGCTGATGGGTTTTCCTGATATAAAGATGCTGGTCGACTGAATATCTGGTCTTGCGGCGTCACTCTGGTCACTCAAATACTAACTATATCTCTTCCGAAAGGGTTCAACGCTATGGCGGTAAGCTTGAAATGCTGCATGCCGAACGGGATACCGATTATTGTTATGCACAGGAGCAATCCGAACAAAGCATGACTTATTGCAATCCAGAGTCCTCCGCATATAAGCCAGAGCACATTCATCAGGATGTACAGGCACCCTGAAGCCCTGGCATGCACTCGTGTGTCACGGCCGAAGGGCCATAGTGCAAGGGCGCCCATTTTCAGTGTCTGTATGCCGAAGGGTATACCCACAATGGTAATCATCAGGATAATGCTGCCGATAAAATATTCGATAGCGATGATTATTCCGCCGAATAACAGCCATATGATGTTCCCGATAAGATTCATCAGTTATTCAAGTATTACTGTGCGGTCCTTGGGGTATTTTACCGAATAGGTGAGTGTGAGCTGCTTCGATTCACCCGGTTTGATCTCCATATCCCAGGTTACATATCCAGTCTGGGAATTAAGCCTGCCGCCGGACAGTTCGACCGGCTGCACCTCGATGCTGCTGTTCGATGAAACGGGTATCTGGTCCTTCACGGTAATATTTACAGGATTCTGTTTATTGTTCCTCACCGTTATCAGGTATGAATTTATTTCTGTCCTGTTGGATCCAAGGATCTTCTTGCTTGTAAAATCTTTTCGTTTTTCCCTTTTGACGAGAATGCTGTTGTCCGTTCCAAGAGAAATGGTCAGTGTGTCTGTCATCTGGTTCACATTCAGGGATGATTTTCCGACAAACGCATTTTCGAAATAGAGGGTGGCTTCCCCGCTTTGCAGGCTCAGTTCAGCCCAGTTGGTGATGTTGGCCGTGAGATAGGCGAGCTGCGACTGTTTGGGAAGAGTGACATATTTGTATTCTGCAGGCGCTGTCAGCCTTTGTATCTCAACCATCTGCATCTTGCCGTCTGATGGTATCGTGTATGGTACAGCAACATCGAAGGTGATCGTTGTCTCTCCAACCTGTTTCTGAACTTCCGGACCGATGGAAGGAGCAAGATCCATCTCCGCTTTTTCTGCCCTGACTTCCTCAACAGCTGCTGCTGATGGAGCATCTGCATTTTTGTATGAAGCGACGCCCCTGACCCTGATTTGAGGTTGTGTATAGAAGTCAATGAACCAGGGATAAAGATCGGGAATGGTCCCCGAGACCCAGGGAGTGGCATTTGAAAAGCTCAGCTTAACATCTTTCCAGGGATTTCCGGTGCTCTGGTAAACATTGGCCTTATATGAAATGGCAACCGGTTTGCGGGTGTCGTCAACCCTGATATCATAAGACGGGTACCAGCCTGCATTTGTCACTACATAGCTCAGGGCAAGCCTTCCGTTCACCTGTTTTTCAGCGGAAACCGAGACGGTAACTTCGCCGGAAGGTGTATTCTGTTTTTCAATCCTTCCCGCAACCTGCTTCTGAAGGGCGCTGATCTGTTTTTCATATTCCTTTATCTGCCTCTGTTTTTTCAGGATGGCAAATGTCACCTGTTCCATATTCGTGGTGAACAGTTCGGTAAGAACCCTGAAATGATCGGCTGTAACTGCAGCTTCTTTCAGGAGGACAGGTTTGTTGGCTTCGAGGAACGAACGTTTCTGTTCAAGCACCGTAATGCCGGCTTTTTCATCCTCAACTTTCTGCTGCAGGGCTTCTATCTGGCTGCGGATGTCTTTTACTTCGGGATTGTCCTCAAGATTCTGGAGATAGTTATTCTGAACATTCACCGAAAGAATGGTGAAATCGCCGAAACCTTTCGCCTGAACGCTTTGCTGATCTATATAAGGAGAAAGCCCGGTGAAGCGCAAAGTCGTTTTGCCCGGGGCCAGTGAGATCTGGTTCTCATGGTCTATCTGCGCCCTGTCGGGAAAGACTGTAACGTGTTTAATTTCGGGCTTGATTTCCTTTTCAGGCTGTGCAAACAGCAGAAATGGCGTTACAACAACTATCAGGCTTGACAGGATTTTTTTCATGAGCTTACAGTATAGGATATGAGATAAAGGTAAGGATTTTTAAGTTTCACGCAAAGTCGCATTGTCGCAAAGTCGCAAGGTCGCCTGTTCGCCCCCTCCCTCAAACCTCACGCCTCACTCCTCACGCCTGACACCTGACACCTGACTCCTGACACATCAATGCCTGTGTATCATCTCCTCCGTCTGTCCAGCCATGGGGCAGCCAGGTACCTGGCAGTTAATTATCTTATGCTCTCTTGTATCTGCAGGTTCCCAGCCCATAATTCCATAAAGAATGAAAAAGCCGATTACGTAGGCAACTGCCACATGCCAGCCCTGTTTCACCCATTCGATCACATTCCTTCCTTCCGGAAATTTGTTGGTGATCGCGACTCCTGCCGATGAGCCGAACCAGATCATCGATCCGCCGAAACCGACAGTGTAGGCGAGCATGCCCCAGTCATAATGTCCCTGGTCGAGAGCAAGCTTCGTCAATGGTATGTTGTCGAATACCGATGAAAGGAAGCCAAGGAAAAATGCCGTCAGCCAGGAAGCATTTGGAAGCTCCTCCACAGGCATCATGGATGCTGCAGTGACAAGACACAGCAGGAAAACAGTACCCTTGATAGATGCAGGTACCTCATGCCATGGAACGCGCCTTATAAATCCCCCGATCAATATCGCGATCCATACTCCAAGAGCAGGCATGTCGTACAGCACGTTTGAAATGATGGCTCCGACAAGGATGAGTAAAACATTGAAAAGCTTCCATCCGTCAACCTTGTAATTCCTCGTGGGGTCTTTCTGTATTCTCTGGTAGGCATCCTGCTGGCGTGATGCGAACCAGGAAAAGAAAAGGAGTGCAGAAGCAGCGGCAACGTATGCATGTAAAACGTTGAAAGCTGACACTCCATCTATCCACATCATTGTTGTGGTCGTGTCGCCGACGACACTTCCGCTCCCCCCGGCATTGCTTGCTGCAACAATTGCAGCGAGGTAACCGATATGAACTCTCTTCCTGAAAACCACAAGGGCTATTGTTCCGCCAATGAGGGCTGCGGCAATATTGTCGAGAAAAGAGGAGAGCACAAACACGAAGACCAGCAATACAAATGCACCTTTCCAGTCGTCCGGCAGGTATTTGGGAAGCGCATCGGGCACGCCTGATTCCTCAAAGATCTTCGAAAGGATGGCAAATCCAAGCAGCAATCCGAGCAGGTTCAGAAGTATCCCCCATTCACCCTGACGAAGAGATTTGTCCATAAGCTGGCTGCTCATGGAATTGTCACCGAAAAAATGCTCGATCACATGAAATCCCGGGTCAAAGACCAGTTTGAATACGAACAGAACAGAAAGTCCGATGACAGCGACCCAGAATGTATGTTTATGATAAAGGGCAACGCCGAGCAATATGAGTCCGAATATTATAAATTCCAGCCTTACCGGGCCTAATTTCGGAACTGTTCCGTCGGCAGCCATAAGCGATATCGGAACAAACAATATAATAAGGCTGGCAAGTATTTTTCTGCCATATCGTGCCAGGTGCATGCGGACAGAATCATTCATCGGTTATCGTGTTTTTTCAGGATTTTTAAATAACCGGCGAATATATAA